>CAYYOU010000100.1:0-5209 GCA_964473425.1 uncultured Candidatus Izemoplasmatales bacterium
AAAAATGGGTATTTCTACCCATTTTTCGAATCTTCAATTACTTTTGACTTAAACTGATTTGTATAAAGCTTGTAATAACGCTTCTCTAACTTAATTAATTCTTGATGTGTTCCAGACTCTTCAATGATTCCGTTTTCTAGAACCAATATACGATTACTTTGCGTTATTGTAGAAAGTCTGTGTGCGATTACAAAACTTGTTCTTCCTTTTAACACTATCTTAATTGCACGTTGAATACTTTTTTCTGTTTTCGTATCAACACTTGATGTTGCTTCATCTAGAATTAGGATCTTTGGATCAGCAATTAATGCTCTTGCGAAACTAATTAATTGTTTTTGTCCAACGCTTAATCTAGCTCCACCTTCTCCTACTTCTGTCTCATAACCTTCTTTAAACTCAACAATGAAATTATCAGCTTCAACAAGTTTCGCTGCATGAATAACTTCTTCTAGTGTTGCATCTGGTCTTCCGTATCTAATATTTTCTAATATTGTTCCACTAAATAAATGCGGAGACTGTAGTACATAACCTAGATTATCATGGAGCCATCCAATTGAACGCTCTTTGTAGTTTCTTCCATCAATTAGAATTCTACCGCTTGTTGGTTCATAAAATCTGCAAATCAGATTAACAATTGTTGATTTTCCTGCTCCAGTATGGCCAACTAAGGCAATACTCTCTCCAGCTTTTACTTTTAAACTGAAGTCTTTAAGTACTGTTTCCCCTTTGCTGTACTTGAATGTAACATTCTCAAATTCTACTGCACCAATTAATTCTTCCCAATTTTCTTTCTTAAAATTAAGTGCATCTCCATATTTTTCTACAACTTCAGGAGTGTCAAATATTTCTGGTTCTTGTTCAATCAAACCAATTAGACGTTCTGCGCTTGCTTGAGCTTGTTGGAATCTAGCTAATATGTTAGCTAGTTGCATAACTGGTTCAAAGAATGATCCAATATAAGCCATAAATAGGTAAAGCATACCTATTGTAATAACATCATTACTAACATCTATTCCACCATAGTATATTACTAGGCTTGTTGCGATAGTTGCAATAAATAATATCGATGGGAAATACAACCCAGCAAATACTGCAGCCTTAATAGAATGTCTTTTCATTTTTGATGTTAAATGGTCAAAATCGTTAAAGTTTTCTTCTTCTAATACTAATGTTTTTGTTGTTTTTGCACCTGTAATACCTTCATTAAATGATCCTGTAATTCTTGAGTTTTCTTTACGGATTTTACGATAAGCTCTTAATATCTTCGTTCTAAAATAAATACTTAGTGCAATTAAGAGTGGTAATGTACTTAAAGTAATTAGTGCTAATTTTAAGTTTACTATTAACATTACTATAGTAATTCCTACCATCATTAATAATCCCCAAGATAAGTCAATCAATCCCCAAGATAAGATGTCACTTAAATTTCTTGAGTCACTTGTCATTCTCGCCATAATCCACCCAACAGGTGTTCTATCATAATATGAGAAAGGTAACTCATGTAGTTTCTTAAATGCATTTTTTCTTAGTGTAAATGATAATTTCTGATTTACTTGTCCTGCATTAATAATAAAACCATATACCATAAACCCAATTACAAACATGATAACAATATAGAACAATATGAAATATGGTAGTTTTTCTAAACTTCCTGATTCAATAATTTCATCAATCGCATATTTGTTTATAAGAGGGTAAATTGTGTCTATTGCTGCTAAAACTACTGCTGCTAGTATCCCAAGAATAAGATTTCTTCGGAATGGTCTCATATATGAAAATATTTTTTTCCAAACTGCTATATCAAATTTCGAATCAGTATACTCTTCTTCTTCAAAGTAATCCATCTTATTCAACTCCTTCTTCGAGTTTCATAAAGTCATACTCAACATTTGTTTGAATATCCCATAATTGTGCATAAATACCATCTTGTTTTAATAATGATTCATGGTTACCCATTTCAACTATTTCGCCTTTATCTAAAACTATTATTTTATCTGCTTCCATCGCAGTCGTTATTCGGTGAGTGATGATAAACATCGTTGTGTTCTTTCGATGAGTGTTTAGTGCTGTTCTAATTTGAATATCTGTTTCCGTATCAACGGCACTTAAACTATCATCAAAAATCAAAACAGGCTTACTTTCAAGCAACATTCTAGCAATCGCTACACGTTGTTTTTGTCCACCACTTAGTGTTACTCCTCGTTCTCCAACCATTGTTTCATAACCACTTTCAAACTTTTGAATATCATCATGTAAACTGGCTATACTTGCTGCTTGGATAACTTTTTCTTCAGGTGCATTTTTTTCCATTATACGGATGTTTTCATATAATGATCTACTATACAGGAATGGTTCCTGCATAATAATCCCTACATTTTTACGTAAGTGTTTTTTATTTATATCTTTTATGTCTACTCCATCAAATTTGATGCTTCCTTCTTGGTTATCAAGTAATCTTATCATTAGATTAATTAGAGTTGATTTACCACTTCCTGTTTTACCAACAATGGCAATACTTTCTCCTTTATTTACTTTAAATGAGATGTTCTTTAGTAAAGGTTTGTCATCATCATCAAATTGGAATCCAACATTATCAAATTCAACTAATCCAGTGATATCTGGTTTATTAGTAGAGTCATCTTTATGTTCAGAGTCTTTTAACATTATTTCATCTAAACGGTCAAGTGCTACTGTTGTTTTTCCAAAATCTCCAACTATTCTACCTAGTTGTCTCATTGGCCAAACAATCATTCCAATATAATAAAGATAGGCGATAAATTGACCAGGGTCTAAGTCTCCTTTTACTGAAAGATATATACCCACAGAAACTGTTAAACAGTATTGGATGAAGATTATAAAATCTGTACTTCCCCAAAATATTGCCATTAATTTTAAGAGTCTAAAATCTTCTTGTAAGTATTTCTTTGAGTGTACATCAAATTTCTCAATTTCAACTTTTTCTTTTGCGAAAGCTTTTACAACGCGAATACCTGTCACACTTTCTTGCAGGGTAGTTGTCATTTTAGCTTCTGCTTCTTCCACTCTCTTAAATATCTTTTTAACTTTTATAAAATAGACTACTGAGATTCCAAATATTATCGGTGTAATTACAACCGAAATAAGAGTCATTGTTCCACTCATTCTTGACATTTGGATTATCGAGAATCCAATTAAGAAAACTAATCTAATAATCTCAATTAATTGTTCCCCAATGAAGACACGATATGTTTCAACATCTGTCGTGCATCTTTGGATTAAATCTCCAGTTTCTGCATGAGAATGATATGAGAATGATAAATCTTGTAGTTTATTATATAATGTGTTTCTCATATTATATGCAATTCGTTCAGTAAATAAAGCGTTTATTACACGTCTTATAAACATTATTGTAACTCTTAAAAGAGCAAATAAACTGTAAACTATTGCAACTAATAAAAGTTGTTTAGCTACGGTATCAGCTTTTAACATATCACTGATAAAGATTGGTAGATTAGATTGTTTGTTTCCAAATACTGTATCTACTATATGTTGTATAAATAATGGAGTCAAGGTTCTGAAATACTGTAATAAAATCAGCAATAAAGCAGCTAATAAGTAGTATCTCTTATTACCTTTCATCCATTTAAAAAATTGTTTTAATCGTTTCATGTTGTCACCTCCGAGTTGACTGTCTATATATTAAGTAATTCGTAGTATTCTTCATCGATAATTTTAAGTTCTTCTCTTAGTTCTTTTATCTCTTCATTAATCTTGTTAATAACAAGGTAATTTGTGAAGACATCTTCCTTAAAAGTTTCAGTTACTAAATCTTTAATTTGTTTTTCGATACTATGAATTCGGTTTTCAAGAATTTTAATTTGTTTATTGTTATTTTTGTTATGTATTCTTGTCTCTGTTTTCTTTTCTTTTGTTCCTTTTGACTGTATTTGTTTATTCGAAAATTCTTTGAATTCTTCATACGAACCTTCAAATTCAGTCATCTTATTATCAGATAAATGGATAATTTTCGTACCAATCTTATTGATAAAATATCGATCATGTGAAACAAAAATAATTGGTCCATTAAAATGATCAAAAACATCTTCAATAATGTCTTTTGTCTCAATGTCTAAGTGATTAGTTGGTTCATCTAATATAAGTAGATCAGGATTGGATAACATCAGTAAAAGTAAGACTAATCTTACTTTTTCTCCTCCACTTAATATGCTAATTGGCTTCAAGACGTCTTCATTAGTAAAAAGAAATCTTGCAGCAGCACTTCTGACATCCTTATTCGTATACATTGGGTAATAATCGTGAATTTCTTCAAATATAGTTTTATCATAGTTTAGATTTTCTTGATTTTGGTCAAAATACCCGATTTTATACTCTCTTAAAAAATCAACTCTACCACTCAGTGGTTTTAGTTTCTTTTCAATAACTTTAAGAAGAGTTGTTTTACCAGTTCCGTTTGGACCGATAATTGCTAATTTGTCAAATCCTCTCATTTTAAAATTAATATTTTCAAGGATAGGTTTATCGTAACCAATTGATAGGTTTTGAGCATCTAATATAACTTCTCTAGTTGCTCTTTTATTTTCAAATTCCATTTTAACTTTTCTACTAGTTTTAGTAGGTTTATCAATTTTAACCAATCTATTTATTTTTTTCACTCTATCTTTAGCAATTGAAGCTCTTTTAGCGTTATATCTAAAACGATCAACAAAGCTTTGAAGGTGATTTATCTCTTTTTGTTGTTTTGTGTATGACTTTAGAAGTTGTTCATATCTTTTTACTTTTTCTTCCAAATAGTTTTCAAAAGTCCCATGATAAACATGACTAGTTTTTTGGTCAATCTCAATAATTGTCTTACAAACTTTTGTTATAAAATACTTATCATGAGTGACAATTAAGATTGCTCCATCATACTTGTTTAAGTAATCTTCTAGCCATTCAATAATTACGATATCTAAATGGTTGGTAGGTTCGTCAAGTATTAACAGTTCTGGATTAATTAATAGTAGTTTAGCAAATGCTATTCTTGTTTTTTCTCCACCACTAAATGTTTCAATTGACCGATTATATTCATCTTTTGAAAATCCAAATTTACTCAAAATTAAGTCTATTTTGTAATGATAATCATATCCGCCTCTTGTTAAATATTGATTTTCAAGATAAGCATACTTTTTTAATATTTTTTCATTATGAGGATCAGATGCCAATTTGGTAG
>CAYYOU010000101.1:0-5193 GCA_964473425.1 uncultured Candidatus Izemoplasmatales bacterium
CAATAGATACTCCATATACAAATAAAGAAGATATGGAAGGACTACTTGTTGATTCAGAGAATGCTCTTAATTTGGGATTTACATCAAAGTCTTCCATTCATCCAAATCAAGTAGACATAATAAATACAGTATTTGCTCCGTCTCTTGATGAAATAACAGAAGCAAGAAGAATCATAAAGAAGAGTGAAGAAACAAATAAAGGTGCCTTTAGTTTAGATGGTAAAATGATTGACATGCCTATCATAGAAAAAGCAAAAAAGGTCTTAGAAAAGGCAAAAAAATATAATTTGTAGGTGATTTTATGGGTGAATATTCAGAGCGAAAAATAAAAGTCATCAAGCACATTGATGAACTTTTTACTTTCATTGATATTTTTGAACACAAAAATATCAGTTTTCATCATCACTTACGTAATGGGGACTATGTTCTTAATTATGTTCTTAAAAAATATATAAAAGAAAATGTACAAGGAATTAATCTATTTCCTAGTTCTATTTTCCCTAGTTATTTAGGTATTTTAGATCTAATTAAGAATAATCAAATTAATGATATAACAACAAACTATATAAATGGTCCAGTCGCACAGTACATTTCTAAAAACGGATTACCTGGAATTCTTAAAATGCAAACTCACGGTGGTAGAGCTAGAAGTATTATTGAGGGTAAGAGTAAAATAGATATAGCATTCATCGCAGCACCTTATGTTAATCACGATGGAGACTGTGTTGGATATCTAGGTAAAAATAAATGTGGAAGCCTTGGGTATGCAATAGCTGACAGTATCCATGCTAAAATCAAAGTACTAGTAACTGATAATTTAGTAGATGTAGCGATATTACATCCTGAAATATCAGGAAGTAATATTGATTATATATTGCTAGTTGATTCTATAGGTGATAGTCAAGGAATTGTATCAGGAACAACACAAGTAACTAATAATCCAGTTGGGGTTAAAATAGCTAAAAATACTTCTACATTACTCAAAGAATTAGGTGTAATTAAAAATGGGTTCTCATTTCAAAGTGGAGCCGGTGGAATTAGTTTAAGAGTCACAAAAGATGTGAAAGATATAATGATCAAAGAGAATATTAAGGCTAGTTTCTTTAGCGGGGGTATTACGAAGTACCATGTTGAAATGCTGGAAGAAGGTCTTGTAGAAAAATTATATGATGTACAATGTTTTGACTTAGAAGCGATAGAATCACTAAGTAGAAATAAAAACCATATTCCAATAAGTGCATCAAGATATGCAAACCCAAATGATAAGTCTCAAATCATAAAGGATTTAGATATCGTTATTTTAGGAGCTACAGAAATAGATTATGATTTTAACGTAAATGTGACAACTGATTCTCATCAAACATTAGTTGGAGGAAGTGGTGGACATAGTGATACAGCTACTGAATCTAAAATATGTGTAATCGTATCACCTTTAATTCAAGGAAGAATTCCGGTAATCAAAGAAAGAGTCACAACAATCACTACATTAGGAAAAAATATCGATTGCCTTGTCACTGAACGTGGTATCGCTATTAATCCTTTGAGAAAAGATCTAGTTAAAATCTTGAAAGAATCTAAATTGAAGATTCTTACGATACAAGAATTATCTGAAATTGCTCACAATTTCACAAATATTCCAAAAGACATCGTGAATCGTGATAAAATAATAGGCGAAGTAGAAGACCGTACTTTTGAAATAATTGATTATATTTATCAAAAATAAGAGGTGAATGATATGTTTAATATTAAAGAAGTAATTCTTGATGAAGAAAGAGAACTCTTAATATCACTTTTAGACAAGAATAATCTTGATTATGAGTATGACATTGATTATTCAATTTTAGTTTACGATGAATCATTATTAATAGGTACAGCGTCACTCTCTAATAACGTTATGAAGTGTTTTGTTGTAGTTGCTGAGTATAACGGTAAAAACGTTACTAATCTGATGTTTTCACATCTTGTTAATATCTTAAATCAAAAGAATATCTTTCATTACTTTGTTTACACTACACCAAACAATAAGCTTATATTCGAAAGTTTAAACATGAAGAAAATTGTTGAAACAATGAATACTGTGTTACTGGAAGGTGGAGAAGAGATTGTTACTGTTTTAAAGAATTTAAAAAAAGAATACGGATTAACTGACAATAAGAAAGCATGCGTTATTATTAATGCTAATCCAATGACATTAGGACATCTATTCTTAATTGAAACAGCAGCTTCTGAAAACGATGAAGTACTTGTATTTGTAGTTAGCGAAGATTTGTCAAGCTTCCCATTTATTGATCGCTTTGAAATCATAAAAAAATCAACAGCACATATAAAAAATGTTGTTGTTTTACCTACGCTGTCTTATCTTGTATCTAAGATAACATTCCCTAAATACTTTTTACGAGAGGATCAATTAATCAAAGATGAACAAACATTAATTGATGTTCTTGTGTATAAAGAATATTACACTAAAATATTCAATATTAAAAAAAGATATTTAGGAGAGGAACCATTCTCATTTAACACTGATAAGTATAATAATGTATTAAAAGATCATTTAGGAAATCATATTATTATTATAGATAGAAAAAAAGTAGGTTCTCATGTAGTAAGTGCATCTCTTGTAAGAAAACTAATTAAAACAAACAAACTTGAAAATATTAAAAAATATGTCCCTTTAGCTACGTATGAGTATTTAACAAGTGACAAAGGCCAAGACATCATCAACAAAATAAAGGAAAGCAAACTAGGTAGACACTAATGTCCTTAATATTACAAGCAAGGGAAAAAAGAGCACAACATATAAACAGACTTATGAAAGAGTACAAATACAAAACAATTGTCGTCTTAAAATCAAATGTCCCAGGGGCAAATAAAAATCCAAAAAGACTCAAATTTATTTGTAATTTATATGATTCTTTTATCAGAAGAGAATTCAATAAAAAGATATCGCATAAGGAGCAAGTGAAATCGTTTGACGGAAACTATGTTTATTATGTAATAGAAGAAGAAGGAAATGTTGTTAAAGAAAAAACAATCTTAATTGAAGAAGCGAATATTCTTGGCAAATTAGTAGATATTGATGTGTATAACGAAATGTCAATAACAAGAGAAGATGTACAATGTGAAATGAGAACATGTTTAATATGTGGTAGTTATTCACACGCATGTGTTAGAAATCAAACACATAGTCATGAAGAACTATTTCAAAAAATTGATGAAATAACAGAAGAATTTTTAGTTGATCATATTTTAAATACTGCGATTAAATGCATTTACTATGAACTTGATCTTTATCCAAAATTCGGATTAGTATCAGCTCGTGACAGTGGGTCCCATTCAAATATGGACTTTCAAACGTTTGTAAATAGTACTTTTGCGATTAAACCTTACTTAAAAGAATTCATTCTTTATGGATTAAGTGAAATTGAAGACCCAATTAAATTAAAAGAAATTGGTATTAGAGCAGAAATTGCTATGTTCAAAGTAACGAATAATATCAACACACAAAAAGGTTTGATATTCATTATGGGTATTTTCTTACCAGTAATGTCAAGAGCGATTAGAAATAATTATGGGATTTCATTTATAAAAAAAGAAATCATTAAAATAAGTAAACTTATTATTGGTGATTATTATGAAAATCTAAAAATTAAAAAAACTTTATCTCATGGAGATACAGTATATTTAAAACATGGAATCAAAGGAATAAGAGGAGAAGTTCTAAATGGACTTAGTCTAATATATGAAATTCCTAGTTATAAAGATAAACAAAGCAGTAATATTCATCATGAATATTTAATTTATCTAATGAGTGAACTAGATGATACAACAATTATCCATAGAAATGATATTGAAACATTAATGGAAGTAAAAGAAACAATGAAAAATATAGTTAAAGACGGTGGGTATTCAAATAATATCGCCTTAATTGAAAATATAAGCAACCAGTACAAACAAAGAAACATATCACCTGGTGGAAGCGCGGATATGCTTGTCGTAAAAATCATATTTGAAGAACTGAAATATTTGTTAAGATAAAACAATGATACATAAAAAAACTATAATTAGTGAAATATCTGATGCATATATATAAAGGTTCAATGTCAAGAATAGGGGTATTGGACAATAATAAGTGATGACATCTACCAATGTCTTTATTTTATTTGTTACACCCCTAAGAAGATTATAGAACCTAAAAACAAAAGCCCGAATAAGGGCTTTTGCTTTACCGTTTTTTGAATATTATCTTTGTCTATTTCTACCCATTCCTCTTCCTTGCTGTCTACGGCCTTGACCTTGTCCTTTAATAAAGTAGTCTCCGCCTTCAAATTGAAGGGTTTTACCGTAGACTAGACAGTTAGCTATTTTCTTACGGGCATTGTTATATATTCTTTGTGCTGTAGTTCTACCAATTCCCATTTCATCTGCACATTCTGCTTGGGAATGATCTAATTCATCGATTAAACGGATTGTCTCATATTCTTCAATACTCATTATGATAATATCAGTATTGCTTCTATTATCTAAAGGTCCATATAAACGATAAGGTGGTAATCCATGAACGGATCTAATAATCGTAGGTCTAGGCATGGTATCATCCTTTTCTTATTATTTTGATTGGTTATTAATCTCATCTAGTCTATTTTGTAACATTACTTTTTCTTCTTCAAGACTAGGTGTGTTCATTGGATTTCCAAGGTTTTGATTGGAATTTCCCATTCCACGTCCTCTTCCACGTCCACGTCCAAGTGATTGAGTGTTAGAATTGTTACATACACCAAGTCCTCTACCAGTCATTGAACCTTGTCCATTTGGACCAGATTGATCTCTTCTAGGCATGATAACGCCTCCTTTCTATTTTGGGCATATGCCCTCAACTTCATTATAGTACCTTTTAGGCATATGTCAACAACAATAAAATAATAATAATAATCTTTTAGATTTTTTTCAAAAGTTTGGGATTGAATTTTAGAAATTTATTGATTAAAATATTCACTGTATTTATTAAATATAAATGCTATAATAAGCTTAATACTTACTTAGGAGTTGAAAATATGGCTAAAATATTAATCATTAATGGGAGTCGAAGAAAAAAGAATACTTATAATTTATTAAAACGAATTGAAAAAGAATTTTTAAATGATGAAGTAGAAGTTCTTAATGTATCTGATTATAATGTAAAACCATGTACTGGGT
>CAYYOU010000102.1:0-5181 GCA_964473425.1 uncultured Candidatus Izemoplasmatales bacterium
TAAGTGATACTACTAATTCTCGGGGACGGGGTAGATTTGGTGGAGAATATAGTCCCCGAATGTTATCCGTTTCTGGAAGTGGGTTTATATGGTGGAGGCAGTCCTCCACTATGCGAATACTTAATCAAAAGTGCGGGACTACTTCTTTTTACATTATATAGAGATATTATTTATTCAATAATTTCAAATTTACATAAAATATATAGTAATTGCAATATTTAACAATAAAAAAGAGAACCTAAAAAAGATTCTCTTACATTAATTATTTACTCATATTTTTGAGTTTTTTATAAATTTTAGTTGCTGCAGTTTCATCAGAAAAAGAAAGCTTCAACTTCTCACTTGTGGTAACAATCACAACTTTTGTTTGATCATTATTACTCTCTTCATCTGTCATAATATGCCTTTTAACTTTTCTTATGTTTTTATAAGGTAGACTAAATGAATCTGTCCCCATGGAGAGTATTTCCTCTAAAGAAAGCTGTTCATACTTTTTATATATTCTCTCATTAACATGAAACATTGCCCCGACTTTTTCTTTAAACTTTTTACCTTTCATCTCTTCCTTTAATTGTTTCTGTTCTTCTTTTCTCGCCTCTTTTGTAACATGTGAAAATAAAACTCTTTCTTCAGTAAAAATTAACCTGTAAGTATCTTTTTTAAATAACCCTTTTTTTAGATGTGCATCTCCAATTATTTCTAAAATACTTTCATTCATTTAATTACCTCCTCACATATATATATATGTCTTAATTATCCCAAGTCTATATCCATAAATAAAATATATTATAAAGTGTATATTTATTATTCTTTTTCTATATGTATAGCTACTATTTCTATGGAAGTATCAGTATATCCTTCAGAATTAATCTGTCCAACTACGTGAATTACATCCCCTTCAACTATATCTGATAATGCAAATGATATAGTCTCTGGTATATGAATACTAAAAATAGTATCTCCATCAAAATCAGTAGCGGTGATTAAATCAACTCCATTGTTTGTACTCACAATCAAATTCCTTAAACTACCAATCTCGTTGATCATTGTATAATAAATTGGTGTATCATAATATGGACTTAATATTACTATTTCAGCATATGGGGCTTCTTCAAAATATCTACTAACAACAAATTGAATAAAATACTCCCCATCACTATTCAATTGCACTCCAAGCGTAGAGATACTTAATCCCCCTATTGTATTTGTATTCGAATCATATGTAGCAGTCATTTCATAAACATATCCTTGTTCACTAATCGGGATAATACCTAATGAATCTATATAGTACTGTAGATTGGTCTCATAATCTAAAGCAGTAGTAACACGAACATTACCAACTCCATATGATTTTCCAAAATACACAGGATCAGCTGCATTGACGTATACTTCGCTAACTGGCTTAAGAACGAACCCATATCCTTCATTACTGTTATCAGTTCGAACTACTTCAGCGTTCATTGATATTCTACCACCTTCAACCAAAGAAGGAACTAGCCAATCAAAGATAGTTTCATACGTATCTATAATAACCACATTAGCGTCAAATGATGAATAATCATCAATATAACCAATCACAATATCAAATCCATTTGATGAAACTACATCAACCGTAATAGATACGATTTCACCATTCTCATAGTTCCATCCTGGGCTATAATCTTGGATTGTAGTAGGTATTTGCTCTTCTTCATAGCTTTCATAAGATAAAACGTAAATCTCAGGGTTGTCTCCTTCATAATGATTTACCATTACAAATTCGACTAAATACTCAGTATCTTCTATAAACACGACATCATTCATAACATCCATTCCGCCTAGTTGATTACTATAGGAATCATAACTTGCAACCGTTTCTCTTAAGTATGTTAAGAATTCTAAGTTTGTTATATCGAAAATATCATTCAACTGAATAAAAATTGCTGTTCTTGTTGTTGGATCATTATTTCGAGATACTACCTGTATCTGTTCAATTAAAATTTCAATATTAAGGCTATAACCATTACTCATGTGAATACTTCCAACCACATTCACAATGTCCCCAAGTTTTAATGACTCAATTACACTTGAATCTTGCGAACCATAATTACTTATAAGAATATATTCTTCATTAAATTTGCCAAGGAATTTTTGGTCGTAAACGCCTATAACTTCTAGTCCATCTACACGAACTGTATCAAATGCATTAGTTTGATACAAAATTTCATAAATTGTCATTGCTTTAATATCATCGTATTGAGATTCTTCAGAAATCGTTATTGTTGTTTCTAGAGTGTGGTGTTCACCAAATTCATCTATATAATCTACTGTTAAAATATACTCGCCTTCAACACTCATATCCAATGCAGGAGAAAAAGATATCATATCTGTCGTTGTTTCAACCTGAGTTACTTCATTGTATATAGTAAAGTATTGTACCCAAATTGGTTCAGGTGAATCGATTACGAAATGGCTTATCAATTTATTATCAATGATTTCAACTCCAACTGTACCCTCTTGATGTTCTTCGCCATCAATAACCTCGATTTGAAGACTTTCACTGTTAGAGTATCCCAATGAATTAGTATGCGTACAAGTTAGCACATATATGCCTGGTTCATTATAATCATAAATAGGATCCCAGCTTAGCATATCTTCTGTGACTATAACTTCGCCATCATCTTCATCAGTAATAGTAAAATAAGTAGTCCAGTCTTCGGCTGATAGTCCCTGCTCAAAAATTCGAGGCAGATAACTACTAATCTCTATATTCGAATACAATGACTCCCTATTATCATCTATTTCCATAGACTCTTTATCCTTAATTACTCCTTCTGGATTATCACCACCTAAATTCATAGTATCACATCCGCTAAGTAATGTAAGTGCAAAAATACTCCAAATAAATAACTTCACTTTATTCATTAAAATCCCCCCTTTTAAGACTTTGTTCTTATTCATATGCAAGATTATCTAATTTTTCTTCAATTAATAAACATACTACACTAATACCTTCATTATATCATATTAATAAATTAAAAACATATCAAATGAGCATCTGTGTTAGAATTTTTCATGGTACGGCTCAATATATCATAAACTAAATGAACGGTAAATTTGGTTTTATTATTTTATTTTTCCATGTGTCAGCTCATAGTTTTTCAATTAAAAATTGTATAAATAAAGAGACCTCAATCTCCAAAAGATGTTAATGTGAGACATGGATATCAAAAAAAGAGGTAAAACCCATTAAAATACACTGGTCCATTGCTCTACAGACTGTAAATAAAAAAAACCTTAAAGGGCTTAAATAAGCTGTGATGATGGCTCCAGGCGGAATTACACCGTCGATACAAGGATTTTCAATCCGTTTCTCTCAACCTATTTACTTTGTATAAAAAAAGGATTGCGAATAAATCCTTTTTTCTATATCGTTTCAATATTTGTGATTTTATGAGCTGAAACAGCTACTTCATCTATATAAATCAGTTTATTAAATTGATCAATTCTTGTAATTCTACCCTCTACTTCTAGGATATCACCTTTATCAAAGTAGGAAACTATTATTAAACTATTAAATATGTTTGCAATTTCTAGTTTATAGTTTAAGTCAGCTTCTTGATCTGGACTAAGTACTGGCATTTCTTTTCTAGTTTTTCCATACAACAGTTCTTTTAAATAATCACTTTGTTCTAAAAGAGCATTAAAAGGCATCCATTTCATCATTTTACGATCATGATAAACATAGTTATCCATTATGTCCACCTACCATCGTATTACGCGCTATTACTGTTGAGTCTTTTAATAAGCTACTTGCTCTAAGGGCTGCACTTTTTCCATATTTGAATTTAATGTTATCAATTGATGAATGAAGTTTATGATCTTTAATTACTTTATTCATGTCTTTAAAGAGATTTAGTTGAACAAAGTATTCTTCTACTAAGTTAGTAACTCTAATGGTTACTTTTCTAATTGGAGAGCCATCATAAAATTCATCAAATAGAGTAATACAGGAATTATATATCTCTGCTTCGTTATTAGTTGGGAAAGTTAATGTCATTTGGCGGTTAAAACCGCCACTAATTTCTTTAGAGTAAGAAATTCCTAAATTTACTGTGTAGGCTTTTTTATTGCCTACTCTAAGTCTTTTGGTTACTTCGTCAGTCATTTCTAAAATAATTTGAGTAACAGTATCACCATAATAATCATGGAACAAGGTTTGACCCATTCCATAACTTTTAGAAACTGGTTTATAGACTAGTTTCTCATTTATGATAGACATATCAATACCATGAGCATGGTGATATAGTTCTTCGCCCATTATCCCGTAAAACCTTTGAAGTTTTTCAAGTGGATAATGAGCTAGATCACCAATTGATAAAATACCTAAACGATTTAGATTTCGTTCCATATTGTGCCCTATACCCCACATTTTTGAAAGCGGAAAGATAGACCATAACTTAGTAGGAACATCGTCATATGTCCATTTAGCAATGAATGTAGGTGATTTTTTACTTTCAACATCAAGAGCAATTTTAGCTAGAAGCATGTTTGGACCTATCCCACATGTTGCTGGTATTTTAGTTGTTTCTAAAATATCTTTTAAAATCATTTCAGCTATTTCCACATCAGTTTTTTTATAGAAAGATAAATAACTGGTCAAATCTAGAAATACCTCGTCTACTGAGTAAATATGCATATCTTCATACGAAACATATTTAAGGTAAATTTCAATAACCCTTGTAGAAAACTCTAGATACTTTTTCATTCTTGGTTTAGCGAAGATAATTCTTGGATCATTAGGTAGTTCGTAAACACGGCATCTACTCTTTACTCCGCGTCTTTTAAGGTATGGTGTAACAGCTAGCACAACACTACCGTTTGACCGAGATTTATCAGCCACAACAAGTGGTGTTGTAAAAGGGTTCAATCCTCTTAAAACACACTCAACAGAAGCATAAAAGCTTTTTAAGTCAATACAAATTATTGTTTTATGAAGTCGATATTGTTCCACAATGTTACACCCCCAGTCTTAAATAGTAACTCCATTATAGACTGGGTTGCTTTTATTTTCAAGGTAGGTAAAATGCAAAAAAACACTCTAAACATAACTGCTTATTATGTTTCAAGCTTATTAAAAAAATTATAAAAAAAAGCAATTATTTTAATTGCTTATTTTCGATAAATGTTGAAATAATTCAT
>CAYYOU010000103.1:0-5131 GCA_964473425.1 uncultured Candidatus Izemoplasmatales bacterium
ATTTTTATAGACAAGCTTATCTTGAAAGTAGAGGGTGGGTTATTCATAGAATTTGGAGTACAAATTGGTGGAATAACAAAGATTTAGAAGTTAAGAAAGTAATTTCAAGAATAGGTAGCTAATTTATATTAGATTATCCAAACGAAATAAATATATTATGATATGCGTATAATAATAAGTTGCAACTAAATGCGATACAACGAGCTGAACCACTAATAATCTCAACTAATGTTATGAATGTTGTAACAAAATCGCTAATTTAACAATTTGTTTGAAGGCATAACTATTAGGAATTAACAAAATTGAAATGTAGTAATGGTTATAAAATGAAACTAATTGCTTATATTTGAAATTTAAAGTATAATTAATGATGAAGTATGACATGAGTGGAGAGACTACTATATTGGGAAAATAATTACATGAATTACTTGGAGACTAAATTTTTTAGTCTTTTTTGTTTATTCTTCTTTTGAAATTTTATACAAATATTATACGAGGAGGTCTTCTAATGAAAAAAATAATGATTATGTTTGTAGTTTTTTTGTTTGGTTTAATGTTTTTTGGGACGCTAAATAAAGTGCATGCTGAAATAATTTGGGAAGATATAGATAATGATGGATGGAATGAATATTTAAATATAGGAGAAACAATAACAGAAGTTAGTTTAGGATTTTATCATTCCTCAGCAATCACCTCAGAAGGAAGAATCTTTACCTGGGGAGGAAACAATTATGGACAACTTGGGGATGGAACAACAACAGATAGATATAACCCAACAGAAATCACAAGTAATTTTACTTTAAACATCGGAGAAACAATAACAGAAACTAGTTTAGGATATTATCATTCCTCAGCAATTACGAGTGAAGGAAAAATCTTTACCTGGGGAGCTAATCTTAATGGGCAACTTGGAGACGGAACACAAATAGATAAAGATATACCAACTGCAATCACGAGTAATTTTAGTTTGAACATGGGAGAAACAATAACAAGTGTATCATTAGGATATTATCATTCCTCAGCAATTACCTCAGAAGGACGAATCTTTACCTGGGGATTTAATTATTTTGGAGAGCTAGGAGATGGAACAACAATATTTAAAAAAACTCCTACAGGAATCACAAATAATTTTAATTTAAATATAGGAGAAACAGTCACAAGTGTCTCATTAGGACATGGCTATTCTTCAGCAATTACTTCAGAAGGACGAATCTTCACCTGGGGAGGAAACCTGGATGGACAACTTGGAAACGCAACAACTAGTGGATATGATGCAAATCCTCTCCCAATAGAAATCACAGGGAATTTCAGTTTAAATACTGGAGAAATAGTCGCAAGTGTCTCATTAGGAGATTCTCATTCCTCAGTAATGACAAGTGAAGGAAGAATCTTCACTTGGGGAAAAAATGAGTATGGACAACTAGGAGACGGAACAGCAACAAATAGAGATACACCAACATTAATCACAAGTAATTTCAGTTTAAACATCGGAGAGACAATCACAAGTGCCTCGTTAGGATCAAATTATTCCTCAGCAATCACAAGTGAAGGAAGAATCTTTACCTGGGGATATAATAGACGTGGACAATTAGGTGATGGCTCTTATAATTTAGATCCGAATTCAATACCAACAGAAATAACAAGTAATTTTAGTTTAAACATCGGAGAAACAATAACAGAAACTAGTTTAGGATTTTATCATTCATCAGCAATTACCTCAGAAGGAAGAATCTTCACCTGGGGAGATAATTATCATGGAAAACTAGGAGATGGAACAGCAACAGATAGATATGCACCAACAGAAATTACAAGTAACTTTAGTTACAACACGGGAGAAACAATAACAGAAGTTAGTTTAGGATCAAGTCATTCCTCAGCAATCACAAGTAAAGGAAGAATCTTTACATGGGGATATAATTTTTATGGGCAACTAGGGGATGGAACAAACATAAATAAAGATATTCCAACAGAAATCACAAGTAAATTTAACTTAAATACTGGAGAAACAATAACAAGTGTTTCATTAGGATCAAACTATTCCTCAGCAATCACAAGTGAAGGAAGAATCTTCACCTGGGGATATGGTGTTTATGGACAAATAGGAGATGGAACAACAGCTAATAGATATACTCCAATAGAAATAACAAGTAATTTTGGGTTGGATGTTGGAGAAACAATAACAAGTGCCTCGTTAGGATCAAATCATTCTTCAGCAATTTCGAGTGATGGAAGAATCTTCATATGGGGATCGAACGCTTTTGGACAAATAGGAGATGGAACAACAACAGATAGATATATCCCAATAGAAATCACGGGAAATTTCAGTTTGAATGTTGGAGAAACAATAACAGGTGTCTCATTAGGTTCAAATCATTCCTCAGCAATCACAAGTGAGGGGAAAATCTTTATCTGGGGATTTAATAGTGACGGCCAACTTGGAGATGGAACAACAACAAATAGAGATACTCCAACAGAAATCACAAGTAATTTTACTTTATATACAGGAGAAACAATCACAACTGTATCATTAGGATATGCTCATTCCTCAGCAATCACAAGTGAAGGAAGAATATTCACCTGGGGCGCAAACGCTAATGGAGAACTTGGAGATGGAACAATAGCTAATAGATATACACCAACAGAAATCACAAGTGATTTCAGTTTAAGTATTGAAGAAATAATCACAAGTGTCTCATTGGGAATAAACCATTCCGCAGCAATCACAAGTGAAGGAAGAATCTTTACCTGGGGATATAATGGTAATGGACAAATAGGAGATGGAACAACAACTAATAGATATACCCCAACAGAAATCACAAGTAATTTGAGTTTAAACACTGAAGAAATAATCACAAAAGTTAGTATAGGATCAAATCATTCTTCAGCAATCACAAGTGAAGGGAGAATCTTTACCTGGGGATATAATGGTAATGGACAAATAGGAGATGGAACAACAACTAATAGATATACACCAACAGAAATTACGTTAAGTATTAGTCTATATTTGCCTTCATATGATAGAATTTATGTTATATCAAAACAAATAAACTATGATATACATTCTCAAACTGTCGAAATCCAAATTTTGGTAGATTATCCAGAAAGTATAGATTTTGTTGTTTGTAATGGCATTGAGGTAACAGATGTATGGTATTTAGAGAATGTACTAATTTTCAATATGCCTGTAACAAATACAACATATGGTGATACTTACCCTATAATAATAACTGAACTTAATTATAATGATGGGACTTCTTTTCCTGCCTTAGGTTATTTAGAATCTAATTCAATATTGGTTGACTATGAATCACCAACATTTGATACAATTATTGATCAAACAATAGAATCAGGAGTACCGGATATAGATTGGACTACTTTAATCACAAATGAATCAGATAATAGTGATGGAGTTTTAACAAAAGTAGAAGTTACAGATAATGTTGATTACGATACGCCAGGAACATATACAGTGACAGTAAAACTAGTAGATGAATCATTAAATGAGACATCACAAACATTTAATGTACTAGTAGAGGGCACAATGGAAGACACAATAGAACCAACATTTGATATAATTATTGATCAAACAATAGAAACAGGAGTAGCTGATATAGATTGGACTACTTTAATCATAAATGAATCAGATAATAGTATTGGAGTTTTAACAAAAGTAGAAGTTACAGATAACGTTGATTACAATACACCAGGAATTTATTCAGTCACAGTAAAACTAGTAGATGAATCATTAAATGAGGCATTACAATCATTTAATGTGACAGTACAAGGCATAGTAGAAGATACAATAGAACCAATATTTGATACAATTATTGATCAAACAATAGAGTCAGGAGTAGCTGATATAGATTGGACTACTTTAATTACAAATGAATCAGATAATAACAATGGAGTTTTAACAAAAATAGAATTCACAGATAATGTAAAATACGATATACCAGGAACATATACAGTAACAGTAAAACTAGTAGATGAATCATTAAATGAAACATCACAAACATTTAATGTGAAGGTAGAGGACACGGTTTTCCCAATAATTTCAGGAGTATTAGATGATGGTGTGTATAAATCTAATGAAAAAATCACTATCATATTTAATGAGGGTACTGCAACTTTGAACGATCTACCATTTGAAAGTGGAGATACTGTTGAAGGTGAGGGTCATTTTTATTTAAGAGTGATTGATCAAGCAGGGAACATTACTGAATTAGGTTTTGAAATAGAAAAAAGTATTGGAGATATTGTAGTTAAAATTGCAATTTTTGGTGGGGCTACAGTCATCGTTGTTGGATTATTAATCAAATTTTTAAAAAATAATAAAAATCGAGGTAAATGATAGGATATATGTAATTTTAAATGTACAAGTTGCAATCAAAAATGTTACAACGATGTACTGAACCCCTAAAGTTGGACTAGGTATTAATAATTAGGATAAATATAAGGAATGATCCCAAAATTCAAAAGGAGTCATTCCTTTTAGTTTGTTTTTAAATATCCAACTCACGGAATTAATTTGGTCCAACTCACGGAATTTACTTGGTCCAACTCACGGAAAAATATTGACTGTATTCAGAATCAATGGTAATATATAAGTGGGTGATATATATGAATAAATACTATAGAAGAATTATGGATGATGTATTAAATGAAGAATTGGAAGCATTTGGTGCTGTTTTGATTACTGGACCTAAATGGTGTGGTAAAACCACTACTGCAAAGCAACTTGCAAAGAGTGTCCTATATATGCAACAACCAGATGAAAAACAAAATAACTTGCAATTAGCACAAGTCCAACCTTCTTTACTGTTGAATGGTGAAAAACCAAGACTAATAGACGAATGGCAAATGGCCCCTCAACTTTGGGATGCCATAAGATTTGATGTAGATCAAAAAAGTACTGAAGGGTTGTATATTTTGACGGGCTCAACAGTGGTGGATGAAAGCAAGATATCTCATTCAGGTGCTGGTAGAATATCTAGACTAACAATGAGGACCATGTCATTATTTGAATCAAAAGACTCAAATGGGGCTGTCAGTTTAGGTGATTTATTTGAAGGTAAAGATAATATTGGAGCACAATCAGATCTAGGATTAACGGATATAGCAGACCTAGTAG
>CAYYOU010000104.1:0-5105 GCA_964473425.1 uncultured Candidatus Izemoplasmatales bacterium
AAGCAACTTTAAATATTTAGTGGCGGTCGTTCTTGATAGATTTAAAGACTGTTTGAAAATATCATTTTTTGTGATTAGAAATAAATATATATGATGAACTAGTTGCTCGCTATAGATTTTAGGTAGTTGCTTTTTTATTTGTTCATTTGTTTGATTGTATAAGCGATTTACTTGGTGAATTAGGTTAATAGTGTATTTTGCTGTTTCAGTAATTGCTTTTAAGATATAGATAATAAATTCTTCTAAATAGCTTATGTCATTGTGACATTTATAGAGTATTTCAAAATATTGATCTTGTGTTTCTAAAAGGAATTTACTCAAGTCTAAAATCGGATAGGTTAGTCTATTCTTATATACTAGATATGATACATTTAATATTCTACCAACACGACCATTACCATCCTTATATGGGTGTATACACTCAAATTGATAGTGAATGATAGCCATTTTTATTAATGGATCAAGAACATCATCATCAGAATTAATATATTCTAGTAAATTATCATAGAATGCACTTATTGCATTCTCGTTTTGTGGTGGAACATGAATAACATCATTAGTATATTTATTATAGATTTTAAGTCCGGGTAATTTTCTAAATCCAGATTGGTCTGGAACAATGATATCTTGAATCATTGTTAAAGTTTTTTCATTAATGGATTTAGTTTTTAGTATATCTTCATATATAATACTAGAGGCATTAATGTAGTTATTTATGTTCAATGCATCTGGATCATTAAAGGGTTTATAGATGCTACGCAAAAAAACATTTTTATGAGTTGAAGTAATTTTTTCAATCTCAGTTGAATATTTTGCCTCGTCAACATTTATTAACTTTAAGAATATTGGCAAATTAGGAATTGTGTCTAATACTCCCTTTAACTCTCCTATGTATAAATTTGCATTAGAAAGGTAATAATAAGTATCTGGTGATAATACTAATTTTTTATAAGGTAACATTTTGAGTCGATACAAAAAATCTCCTCCATTCTTTACACTATTAATGTAATCTCTAGCGAGAAAATTGTCAAGACATGATTAAGAAAAGCGATTTTCTAATCACATAGAATGAAGAAGTTTGTATTAATATTTCTTAATTATAAATATATCAATTACACTTGTTTTTATCTACTGTAGCGTTATAATGTAGGTGATTTTATAATAATAAAAATAGGAGATGACGAAAATGAAAAAAATCGCTATGGATGTAGTAGTTATTGGTGGAAGCGCTGCAGGATTAGTTGCAGCAATGACATCAAAGTCTCATTATCCAGAAAAAAGTGTTATGGTTATTAGAAAAGAAGAACAAGTAATGATCCCTTGTGGTATTCCTTACGTATTTGGAACACTAGACAATACAGATAATAATATTCTCCCTGATGGGGGGTTAGTTGGTCTAGGAGTACAAATTAAAGTTGACACGGTAACTAAAGTTAATTATCTAGAACATGTTTTAGAAACGTTAGATGGATCTATTATTAGTTATGAAAAATTAGTATTTGCAACTGGTTCAACTCCATTTATTCCTGATTTTATTAAAGGAACTGAATTAGAAAATGTTTTCACAGTACCAAAAGATAAAGTATATCTAGATGAATTCCAAAGAAAAATACGCAACCTAAAGAAAATAGCTGTTATTGGTGCTGGTTTTATCGGAGTAGAATTATCTGACGAACTAAACAAAGATGGAAAAGAAGTAACATTAATTGAATTAAAACCTCATGTGCTTGGAGCTGCCTTTGATGATGATTCAGCGACTATAGCTGAATCACTATTGACAGAAAGAGGCGTTAAAATATTAACAGGAGTTGCAGTAAAAGAAATAAATGGTACAGAAAATGTAAACAGTGTATTGTTATCAGATGGATCTGTACTTGAAGTTGATGCTGTTGTACTATCCATTGGATATTCTCCGAATATTGAATTAGCTAAACAATCAGAGATTAGTTGTAACAAACAAGGATTTATAAAAGTAGATGCTTTTATGCGAACACATCAACCTGATGTTTTCGCGTGTGGAGATTGTGCACAAAAAAGAGATTTTATAACAGGAAAAATAATTAATATTATGTTAGCTTCAACTGCTTGTGCTGAAGCACGTGTCGCAGGAATGAATTTATATGATTTGTCTACAATTAAAACATTTAACGGTACGATTAGTATCTATTCTACAAATATTGGTGATACAACATTTGGTGTAGCAGGAATAACAGAAAAAAGAGCTGAAGAGGAAGGATTCAAAATCATGTCAGCAACATTTAAAGGTGTAGAAAGACACCCAGGCAAACTAAATAATCCACATTCTCAATCAGTGAAACTAATCATTAATAAAAATTCTGGTTTGATTATCGGAGGGGAAATTGTAGGTGGTGTTAGTGCCGGAGAACTTACAAATGTACTAGGATTTGTTATCCAAAACAAAATGACTATATCTGATCTGCTTTGTTCACAAATAGGGACACAACCAATGTTAACAGCTTCTCCAGCTGCATATCCATTAATTAAAGCAGCAGAGATTTTAACAAGAAAAATGATTAAAAGATAAGAAGTCTTAAAAACATCTAAATTAAATAGGTAGTACATTGAAAAATGTTCTACCTATTTTTGTAAGAAGTTGATAAGCAGATAGAGCAAGTTAGTAGGTATTTACTAAAGTGGCATATATAATAGAACTATCTTTCAAAAGAGGTGATTAGATGAAACAAAATGAGAGCGGATTACATTTTGACAACAGTTATCTT
Organism: uncultured Candidatus Izemoplasmatales bacterium; assembly: GCA_964473425.1. Classification (GTDB taxonomy): domain Bacteria; phylum Bacillota_I; class Bacilli_A; order Izemoplasmatales; family Izemoplasmataceae; genus JAFGXW01. The sequence continues at coordinate 2,742 of CAYYOU010000104.1, forward strand.
AAACTTAATAATTTGATGTACTCAAAGATAGTTCCATCGAATAAATATATTTCAAGTATTGCTGTATTAAATACGAATCTAGCCAATGAACTAGGAATTAGTGTAGAGTTTTTAGAGAGTGAAAAAGGTAGATTGTTTTTAAGTGGGTCTGCAGGTAGCTCCTATATTGATAGTTTTTCCCAAGCGTATTCAGGTCATCAATTTGGACATTTAAGTTCGCTAGGTGATGGCAGAGCATTAATTCTTGGTGAGCATGTGACAAAAGATGGAAAAAGGTACGATCTTCAACTAAAAGGATCTGGAGCAACTCCATATTCAAGAAGAGGAGATGGAAAAGCAACACTATATTCAATGTTGAGAGAACATATTATTAGCGAAGCAATGTTTGCTTTAAATGTTCCAACAACTAGAAGTCTTGCTGTTGTGAAAACAAACGAATTTGTTATGAGAGAAGAACTTCACCAAGGATCAGTCCTTTCAAGAGTAGCAAAAAGTCATATTAGAGTTGGAACATTTACTTACGCTAGATTGAATGGTCTAGATGTAGTACATGAGCTAGCTGATTATACAATCAACAGACATTATTCCCATCTTAATAATGAACCAGATAAGTATGTTAAATTTTTAAGAGAAGTAATCAGAAATCAGGCATCACTAATTGCTAAATGGCAGAGTGTAGGATTTATACATGGCGTGATGAATACTGATAACATGTTAATTTCAGGAGAGACAATTGATTATGGACCATGTGCATTTATGGATGTGTATGATCCAAAAACAGTTTTTAGTTCAATTGATAAAAACAGCAGATATGCTTATGGTAATCAACCATATATTGGTTCTTGGAATCTAGCAAGATTTACTGAATCAATATTGCATTTACTAAGTGAAAACGAAGAAGAGGCTATAAAAATCGCTAATGATGAGTTATCTAAGTATCAAGATGAATACAATAAAAGCTGGATAAAATATATGGCTCTAAAAATAGGAATTGAGAAACCTAAACAAAGAGATAAGGAGTTAATTCAAGAATTACTTGATTTAATGGAACTGCATGAAGAAGACTTCACAAATACTTTCAGAAAATTATCATTATCAAAACAATCAAAAATCATTTTGAATAATTCAAAAGAATTCACAAAGTGGATTGTTAAATGGCAGTATAGATTGCTTGAAGATAATGTTAGTATAGAAGACGCAACAAAAATCATGAAAAACCATAATCCTGTTATTGTACCTAGAAATAGTGTAATAGAAGAAGCATTAACAAGAGCTTCTAAAGAAGATGACTTCATAATGTTTAATGAACTTTTGAGTAGTCTTTATGAATCTTTCAATTATGAGTATAATCATAAAGAAAAATACATTAACGTAAAAAACACAGATGAAAAATACACAACTTATTGTGGAACATAAGTATTTAGATTAATCTTGAATTAGAAATAAATCTTCTCAAAACCAGTCGATATGAGATATAATGAACGTTGTGATGAGGTGACATTATGGATAAATCAATTATCGTAAGAAAACTAAATAAAGATGATTTAGATCAATATAAAGAAATAAGATTAGAACTGTTACAAAAAGAACCGATCAATTTTGGTTCTAGTTTTGAAGAAGAAAGTAAATTTGATGAAGTAATGTGGCGAAATAGGCTTAGTAAAAACTATTTAGCTGTCTTTGGTGGATTCATAAACAACAAGATTATTGGAATAACCCTAGCTGTTTTGAATCCTAGAAAAAAGATAAAACATGTTGCTACTCTTAATAGTATGTATGTGAAAGAAGAATATCGAAAATTGGGACTTGGAAGAGAATTAATTGAAGTGATAATACATTATCTTTCTAATCAAGGAGTAGAAATAATTAATCTTTCAGTTGTTACTTCAAATGAAAATGCAATTAATCTCTATAAAAGTTTTGGATTTGAAGTCTATGGAGAAGAAAAAAAGGCAATAAAATTAAACAAAGAGTATATCAATTTGTTTCTGATGACTAAAAATATATAATTAAGTGTAGATATATTTAATTAGGGAGATGACAATATGAATAAACTAAGTTTAGTAAAATATGCACATGGTAAAGAAAAAGGACTAATGCACTATGTAGTTTTTGAAAAAGAAGTTGTTGTATTAACAGAAGAAGAATCTAAAAAAGTAGATTATGTGAAAGAAAACGGGAAATTAAAAGTATCATTTGATATAAAATCAAATGATTATGACAAGTTAGAAGTAGCAGTAATTACTGAAAAAGATTATGTTGAAAAAGTATATAACTATATGCTTGAAACAAACAATGCATATTTCAAAGATGGATTTGATAGTCTTTGTGTCTTAAAGGTTTTAAAGAAATAAAAAGATTAAA
>CAYYOU010000105.1:0-4992 GCA_964473425.1 uncultured Candidatus Izemoplasmatales bacterium
GAAATCAATGATTTTATTGATAAGAAGTTACTAAAAATCGAAGAAGATCAATTGTTCTTCACAAGAAAAGGACTTTTACTTGGAAACATAGTCTTTTCAATCTTTTAGGAGGGGAAACCATGTTAAAAAGATTACTTAAAGAATATGAGTATTATTTAAAAATAACGAAAGGTTTAAGTGAAAACTCAATCAAATCATATATGTCAGATTTAGTAGAATATATTGAGTTTTTAGTTAAAAATTACATGTTAAATGACCCCGAAAAGATTACAAAACAACATATTCGTAATTTCATTGGAAGATTGAAGAGAAAACATAACACTGCTTCTAGCATCTCTAGGAAAATGAGTGCAGTTAGATCATTTCATAAATATCTTCTATTAGAGAAATTGATTACTAGCAACGTGTCTCTTGGAGTAAGTTTACCTAAAAAAGAACAAAGGTTGCCTCAAATACTATCTGTAGAAGAAGTTGAAGCACTGATGATAGCGGCTGACGGTGATGAACCACTTGAACTTAGAAATAGAGCCATGCTTGAGCTGCTTTACGGAAGTGGGCTTAGGATTTCAGAACTAATTGGTATTAAACTAGGCGATTTACATTTAAATATGGGATTCTTAAATGTTCTTGGAAAAGGGAACAAAGAAAGAATTGTTCCATTAGGAGAAGAAGGAAGATATTCATTAAGAAGATATTTGGATAAGGGAAGACCAAAACTTAAAAAAATACCTGGTGACATTGTTTTTGTTAACAGTAGAGGTTCTTCAATCAGCCGAGTTGGTTTCTATAAAGTATTAAAGAAGTTAGCTTTAAAGGCTGGTATTACAAAAGATGTAAGCCCTCATACCCTAAGACATAGTTTTGCTTCTCATTTACTTGAAAATGGAGTGAATCTAAGAATGGTGCAGGAATTACTAGGGCATGAAGATATATCAACTACTCAAATTTATACACACATAAGTAAAAAGAAATTAAAAAGTGTTTACGAGGAATTTCATCCTCGTGCAAAAAACGAGGAGGAATTATAATGTTTAAAAGAATATTTTTAATAGTAATTGACAGTGTAGGATGTGGAGCCCTGCCAGATGCAACAAAATATGGTGATGAAGGCTCAAATACAATCAAACATATAGGTGAGGCAGCTGGACCTTTATACCTACCTAATATGCAAAAATTAGGTTACGGAAACTTGACCGATATTGCAGGGGTAAGTAAAAACGAAAATCCAACAGGGTATTACTCAAAAATGAAAGAAATGAGTGTTGGAAAAGATACTTTGACAGGTCACTGGGAAATTATGGGACTAAAAATAGTTTCACCATTTATTACTTTTACTGAAACAGGTTTTCCTAAGGAGCTAATTGACGAGCTTGAAAGAAGAACTGGTCGTAAAGTAGTTGGTAATAAAGCAAGCAGTGGTACTGTAATTTTAGATGAATATGGAGAACATCAACTAGAAACAGGAGATTTAATTGTTTATACATCTGCTGATAGCGTTCTTCAAATCGCAGCACATGAAGAAAAAGTAGGTCTTGATGAACTTTATAAAGCTTGTGAAATCGCAAGAGAATTAACAATGAAAGAAGAATGGAAAGTTGGAAGAATAATTGCTAGACCATTCCTTGGAAATAAAATCGGTGAATTCAAAAGAACACCAAACAGACATGATTATGCCTTGAAACCATTTGAAGATACTGCTTTAGTTCATTTAAAAGAGGCAGGATATGATGTTGTTTCGTTTGGTAAAATAGTTGATATATATGATTCTGAGGGAATCACAGAATATTATAAACAAAAATCGAATGCCCATGGCATGGAAAACTATATTAAATATGCTGATAAAGCCTTTCTAGGACTAGCATATATCAATTTAGTTGACTTTGATGCCTTATTTGGCCATAGAAGAGATCCAATTGGTTATAAGAAGTCTTTAGAAGAATTTGATGTTCAACTAGGTGAATTAATGGAAAAGATGCATAAAGATGATTTAATTATAATTACAGCAGATCATGGTAATGACCCAACTGCACCTGGAACAGATCATACAAGAGAATATGTTCCATTATTAGCTTATTCTAAAGGAATATCAGGTGGATCATTACCAATACGAGAATCATTTGCAGATATTGGAGCAACAATATCGGAAAACTTTAAAACAAAAAGAGCAAGTTATGGTACAAGTTTCTTAAAGGACTTAAAATAAATGTCGCATAGTTTACTTGATGAGAACAGCAATGAATTTTTTATCCGGAAAGCAATCTTGATAGGTACACCTATTGCTTTAGCACAATTAATGACTAGTTTACTTGGTATTATTGATATGTTTATGGTATCAAATTTAGGGAATTTAGCAGTTGAAGCAGTTGGAGTAAGTGCCAACTTCGCATTTCTATTAATTATGATAGAATTTGGTTTCTTTAGTGGGCTTGCTATCTTTATTGCCCAATACTGGGGAAGTAAGGAAATAAATAATATACACAAAGTGTTTATTATCACTTTAATAATAGGAGCAATTATATCTTTATTGTTTTTCACATTTGCCTTTTTTGCTCCAAAAGTATTAATAGGTATATTTGATCATAATACACTCACATCAACAAGTGAGTCGTTCAAACAATATGGATCAGATTATCTTAAAATAGCTGCATTCTCATATTTCTCAATGACAATTACATTCGCAATTGGAATGTTAATGAGAAGTGTTGAAAAAGTAGGTTATCCACAAATGGTTGCCGTTTCAGTTGTTGCATTAAACACATTGTTAAATTATGTTCTTATCAATGGTAACTTAGGATTTGCCGCTATGGGAGTTAGAGGAGCGGCACTTGCAACTACAATTTCAAGTAGTTTAGGTGCAATACTTCTAATTGGTTATTTAATTTTTTCAAAAGAAGAAGTATTCAGAATTAAATTTATTGAATATAAAAATATAACCCGCGATTTCATTAAAAAATTATTCAAAAAAGCATTGCCTGTAGCTATCAATGAAACTATTTGGGGTTTAGGAATGAGTTTTTATCTGATTGCATATGCCTTCATTGGTGAAGAAATCATATCAAGTATTGTAATTAGTAATCTAATAATGGGATTGTTTTGGTCATTTAATGCAGGTCTTAGTAGTGCTTGCGCTATAATGCTTGGTAAAAAACTTGGAGAAAATAAGTTAGAACTTGCTAAGAAGTGGGGACTTAACTTTACTAAATTAGGGGTTGTAGCTGGAATTGTTTTTGGAGTGCTTCTATTTGTTTTTAGTGATTCAATTGCATCCATGTTTAAAAATTTACCACATAATGTTTTATCTAACATTTCATTAATTTTAAAAGTATTTAGTTTCTATATTCCTATTAAATTTACAAATGCACTACAAATTGTTGGTACTTTAAGATCTGGTGGAGATACAGTATACTCACTCTTAGCCGAAATTGGTCCATTGTGGCTTATTGGTGTTCCACTTGCATTTATTTTAAGTATCTATAGTACATTACCTATATATTGGATAGTTGCTATTGTTAATGTTGAAGAAATTATTAAGTTGTTTTTACTACTTTGGAGATTCTTCAGCTACAAATGGGTTAAAAATCTTACTATCACATAAAAAAAACCATCCGAGGATGGTTTTTTTTATATATTACCTATAAGTTTACGATATTTACTTTGAACTTCGCTTTTCGATCTACTAAGTTTTTTGTTAAAATCTTTTGTTAGATCTTTTTTCTTTGAGTTTAATCCTTTTGAAGCAAATCTGATATACTTTTTGTATGGTTTAAAGGTTTGTTTAATCATTGCATGAGTATCCTTAGCAAGTTTAGTGTGTTCTACTAATCTTTTATCTCTTAAATTACTTACTTCCATAGTATATCCTGTGTAAATGTCAGTCTCTTTTTTGAATAAGCCAAAGTAATCGCTCTCGATGTCCTTTTCATTTCGATAAGTAACATCTGTGATGATATCTGTTTCAAGATTTTTTAGTTCTATTGTATTATCTTCTTTGACATTTTGAAGTTCTTCATCAACGACAAGAAGAAGTCTTTCTTTTTCCTCTTCAAGTTCATTAATGAACTGTGTGTGGGTTTTAATCGCATGTTTTTTAAGATCTTTTTGTTCTTCAATGTATTCTTCAGATTCCTTGCTGCTTGTGAAGGACTCTAGCATCTTCTTGGTATCAGAAATTACATGAGCTGGAGATGCTATTTTTTCTTTATATAGTTCGTTTGCTTCTTTAATCGCTTTTTGAAGACGATTATTTGCACTAGAAACAGCCGTATTATTGAGAACAGGCATTATTCCTTTGGTGTCTTCAGTTTGGTCAGTTTCTTTGATAAGATCATACTTTTGTTTCGTTTGATCATATAAAATTTCAAATGAATCTACAGTTTTATCTTTGAGATTTAATGCTTCTTCAATAGCTTCATGTGCTCTACTATCGGCATCTTGGATAACTTTTTCATAACGTGAAATCTCAACATCTTCATTTTCAACTTTTTCAATTTCTTCAATCAATTCATTATATGTAGCATTAAGTTTTTCAATTTTCTTCTTTATTCTTTTATTGTCCTTATCATCAGTGAAGAGTAGAAGTTTATAGTTTAAATCTTCTAGTTGATCATCTAAATCTTTGGAAATTTTTGATTTTTCGTATTCATATTTTTGTCTATAATAATTGATTTTCTTACCTGCATATTCAAGTTCTTGTCCGTGTGTTAGGTTGATACTTTCAACTCTGATTTCATATTCGCTTTCTGCGCATCTGATTTGTTGTGAAGCAAAAAGCAGTTGATTTTCAAGAGTTGTTTTAACAAAAGCATCATTGACCTTAACTCCTAAGTTAACTCTATCAATTTGTTCCTCTGATAAGCTTCTTTCGTTCTCATATAGAGACTTTACTTTAATTAGTTGAAGCTCATGTTCTTTTTTTGCAATATCAATCAGAGATTCTTGATATATAATCTCTGAATTAGCTTCTTCTTTAATCTTTTCGTTTTTAATAAAAGT
>CAYYOU010000106.1:0-4822 GCA_964473425.1 uncultured Candidatus Izemoplasmatales bacterium
TTAACTCGGTTTATGCCTTTTAATTCATCTTTCCATTAAACTTTTGACACTACCAAAAATTATATCATAATCTATGGTATTAAACAATTAGATTTTCTGTTAAAAACTACTGCATTTCTTTTTTGAGTCGATTTCTAACTGACATCATTAAAATCATTCCTAGTAAAAACATTGCTACACTAAAATCAAATACTAATAATGGTCTTACATTGTATAATACTCCACCAATTAATGGACCGAGTACCATCCCAGTTGCGAGGAAAGATTGTCTTACTCCCATAATTGTTCCATATTTTCCATCTTTGGTGAATTTTGAAATATAATCTTGTTCCATTGGAGAATATATTGCTTTTAACATCACGTATATCATAAACACAGTATAAAGTAACAACAACAAGTTATTTCCTCTAAAAACAAAGAAAACAATAATAGCACTCAGAAGCTGAATAAAAACCATGATAGGTAAATCTTTCTTTAATTTAAGAACCATTGGAACAATAAATACACTAGCAAATATTGATACTATTCCGGTAACTAGTACAAAATTCCCTAATTCATTTGGATTGTAACCAAGCTCTTCAAAATACACATCGATAAATTTACTTATATTTATCATTCCTATTGATATAAATGTTAGTGAAATAAGAAAAATAATTGAATTTTTATTCAATTTTCTAATATCTTTAAACCCTTGTATTAATGACGGTTTTTTAGCTCCTACAACATTTTCTTTAACTTGTTTTATTTGTGTGAACATAACTATCGCATGTACGATATTAAGGACTGCTTGCAGCAAGAATATTCTTCTTAAATCATCAGTTCCAAGCAGGTCAATGAAGAATTCATTAGTGCTTATAAATCCACCAACCTTGTATCCAATTGCCGAACCAAGTGTGAAAGCAGCAACACTCCATGCTATATATTTAGCCCTATCTTCTTTTGGAGCTAAACATATTAAATGTGATAACAGCAAAGTAACACTAGCTGCTACACCAAATCCTGATATGAAACGCCATAAGACCATCCAGTATACATTAGTTGAATATCCAAACATGAATTGACCTAAACTATATACAACAAGGCCCAAAGTCATGTAGATTCTTTTGTTGCCACGGTCACCGAGTACTCCCCAAATTGGGCCACCAAGCATTAGTCCAAAACTCATTGCTGCAAAAAAGACTCCAAACCACTTATCAAAGCCTAAATCGGCAACAAGATATGGAGTTACTGGATGTCCTAAATTATGAATTATTCCTTGAAAAAGGTAAAGAATCAAAACCCAAATAATTGCTTTTTTCATGATGTCACTTCTTTCATATTGAACTATTGAACATTATACCAATATAATTTTGTTTTAACAATTAAAAAACTCTAAATTATCAAATAGAGTTTTTAAGTTGTAAATCGATTTAAGAATATTTCTTTTCCACAAAGAAAACATTTGATAGGGATTGTTTCAATTCTTAAGTATCTGGGTTTTCTAAAATGGAAACACCACCCATTTCAACTATTCTTCTTCTTCGTCGTCTTCTTCATCCTCTTTTGCATTGTGATAGATTTCTTGAATGTCTTCTACGTCATTTGCAAGATCCTGAAATTTTTCTAATATGGCTTTGTCTTCGTCTAATAACTCAATATAATTATTAGGATACCATCCACTTTCAGATTCAATGATTTCTATGTCTTCAGAAGTCTCTTTTAAAGCCTCTTCTATTTTATCAAGATCAAATCCATTTGCTTCTATTTCAACTAATCCATCTTCTTCTTCAATCTCTAAAATCTCAATGTCAGCCATTAGAAGTGCTTCGAAGACTTCTTCTTCACTCATTCCTTTTACTGTTGTATGAGACAGATGGGAAAATCCATGTTCAACACTTCCACTTACTCCCATTGAATGTCCAATTTTAGTAAAACAATTTCTAACTTCACTTACTGTTCTATTAATGTTATCAGTCAATGTATCAACAATAATACCAATCCCACCAGGTCCAAATCCTTCATATCTAACTGGTTGAAAATCGTCTCCAAGACCTTTTTCAGCTTTTTGAATATTTCTGTTTATAACATCAGTTGGTACTTGTTCTTTTTTTGCTTTATCAACCAAATGCTTCAAAGATAAGTTTGAATCAATATTAGATCCACCAAGTTTTGCAGCCATATAGATTTCTTTTCCATATCGAGAGTACAATCTACTCTTTTTAAGCATTGTTTTTCCTTTTGCTGCTTTTCTTACTTCAAATTTACGTCCCATATTATCACCTTTTTCAGTTTTTTCAACAGTTCCAATTATATAATATGTTTCACAATTATTCAACTGGTTTTATAAGTCTTGTCTCTTCTGCTTTTAATTCAATTACTTTTTCTTTATACAAAGTACCTAATGCTCTTTTAAAAGCTGCCTTTGACATTTTGAACATCTCATTTATGTCTTCAGGAGTAGATTTATCAGTCATTGACATTACACCGTTATTAGCTTCTAAATATTCTCTAATTCTTTGAGCATCTTTTGACATCATTATCTCTTTTTGTTCAATCAATGTTCCGTTGTATTTTCGATCTACTTTGCATTTAATGATTTTAACGTATACTTTTTCACCAAGTCGATACGTCTTTCTTAAGTGTTTGAAGTAAACAAAAATGTTATGTCCTTCTTCTGTTAAAAAGACAACTCCCTCTTCTGCTTTATAAATATTATAGGCATAATAACACTCTCCTTCAATCAATTCTGTTTTAGGAGCTAAGTAATCTTCTATTTCATACCTAGAAACAAGTTTTGCAGTCAACTGGTTTTTTGATGCTTTGAGTCTTACAAATAGTTTATCTCCTTCTGCAGGCCATTCTTTTTTTATGAATGACAAATCATCTCTAGAAAGAAGTAAGTCCTTAATAAGTCCAATACCTAAAAATACTCCTAAGCGTTGGTTAACTCCAACGACTTCTACAAATTTAGGTGTATCTTTATTGATAGTTGGTATAGTCATAGTAGCTGTGATTCTCTTTTGATTATCAAAATAAAGAAATACTTCGATTTCTTCATCTACATTCAAGTCTCTGTTTGTTTGTTTTTTATGTAAAAACACTTCAGTTTCGCCATCAGATAAAATATAAGAGAAGTCAGCTTCTCTTATTACCTTTAAAATATTAAATTCTCCCATTGCGAGTGCCATATGTATCACCTCAGTATAATTATAGCAAATTAAAGGTATATTTGATAGTGATAAATAAATAGTATTATTGTTTTATCTGCAATTTACAGTCAAAATTATGTATAATAATAAGTAGGATGTGATGAAATTGAAAAAGTATTTTCTATATCTTATTATATATTCAATAGGCGGATTCATCTTAGAAAAAATTATCAATATAATTGCTTATAAAGAATATGTTGATAATTCAATATTAATTGGTCCATATCAGCCACTTTATGGAAGTGGTGTTGTAATGGCAATTATTGTTTATGATTTATTCATAAGTAAAAGAATTAAAAATAAAGTAGTAATGAATATCGCATTGGTTGTGACTGCAATAATCACTACTGCCATTGCAGAAGCTGCCACTGGTTATGGATTTGAATATTTGTATGGAGAAATACTTTGGGACTATAGTGAGTTCTTTCCATGCAACTTATATTATGTCTGTTGGATACCTACAAGTCTATTTGGTATAGTAGGATACATAGTAATAAAATATATTCATCCTATTGTTGAAAATTTAATAAACGTTTTTCCAAAATATATGGTTTACATCTTATTTGTTATTTTTGGTGTAGACATTATAATTACATTTTTCTTTATTCTATAGGTTAAATTCACAATTACAACTTCAAAGTGTCATTTTATTTTGAATACAAAAATGGTTTTCGATAAATAGTGTTACATTAACTGCCTTAGCACTATTAATACATTCACTAAGATTGCTAGCCTTGATGGAATAAAAAACGCTGATACGAAAACTATAGCTGAATAAATGGTTTATTTTATGGTATAATCATAATGGTGATAAAATGAGAATACTAGTTGATGCAGATGCATGTCCAGTTAAAAAAGAAATCCTAGAAATTGCAAAAGAAAAAAATATTGAAGTCTCAATGTTTTTCGATAATGCACATGTCTATGAAGATGGCTATAGTACAGTTTATATATTAGACAAAGGTGCTGATAGTGTAGATTATTTTCTAATTAATAAGACTGTTGCAGGAGATATTATTGTAACTCAAGATTATGGAGTAGCTACAATGGCTTTATCTAAAAAAGCCTATCCTATAAACCAAAATGGGCTCATTTTCACAGATGACAACATCCTGTCTTTGCTGAATCAAAGAGCAATAAACAAAAAAATCAGAAGGCATAAAAACTTAAGAGGTCCGAAAAAGAGAACAGCTAATGATGGGATTAACTTTTCAAAGAACCTTAGAAAATTAATTAATAGTTATTAATGGTTGCTTTTTAGATTTTAATTTGATAAAATAATAACGCTTGAAAAAATGGAGGTGACATAAATGGCTAATATTAAACAACAAATGAAAAGAAACTTACAAAACGAAAAAAGACGTACATCAAATGCTTCATTCAGATCAGGATTGAAATCTGCAGTTAAAGAAGTTGAAGAAAGCGTTGCTAACAAAGATAAAGAAAAAGCTTTAGTGGCTCTAGCTTTTGCTACTAAGAAGTTAGATAAATCAAGTTCTAAGGGGTTCTTTCATAAGAACTATGTCGCTAGACAAAAATCAAGACTTGCTAAACTAGTAAATACAATATAATTTAAAATAAAAGAGGCTGTAAAGAAATGAAATCTTAAATGATTTTATGCTTTACGGCTTTTC
>CAYYOU010000107.1:0-4790 GCA_964473425.1 uncultured Candidatus Izemoplasmatales bacterium
AATTGTATAACCATTTTTCAAATACATCAAATGTGTTCTCATCATACTTTTCAATGCTAAAGAACGCTAATTCATATGCAATAATTGTTGCAGCTCTGTGTCTTTTTTCTAACAAAGATTCACAAAGAGAATATATCAGAGAAATATCTTTATTGCTAATTTCCTTTTTATATTTCTTAGCTATATCTCTAAATAATTTTGTTTTTCTACCAACAATTTTATTTGCATCTTCCGAAATTCTACCTACAAGTTCCATCTAATTTCTCCTTATAATGTAAAAACAATAATAGGAGAATTTTCTTCTTTTATTGTTTCTATTATGATCTATAACTATTTTTTTCTATGTAAAATAATTTCACATACACCGTCTTCATATTTACTGTCATAGTTATCAATATACATACCTAAAATACACAACTCACAAACACAAGTTTCATCTCCCATTAATTCCCAGCCATATTCTTCTAATTCTTCATCTCTACAACAAACCATGTCCTGTTTGAATTGATCAAATAATTTAGTGTCCAATGTTTTAATAACTATTGTAAATATTGTTTCTTTTTCGCTAACTAAAAGAGATGATTGAATTTCTTTTATTCCTTTTTCCAAGAAGTAAGCAAAAGCTTCTTCCATGATTTTTGCGTTTTTCATATTTTCATGAAGTGTCATGATTTTTCTCTCCTTTTAATTGAACTAATAATAGTTGTGACAAACACAGCAGTAAACGCAGCAGCAAAACCATTGCTGTAAAGCAATACGCCACCATGTAGTTGTCCTAGACTTGTTGCAATTGGTAAATGCAACATACCAGCTAGTATTCCTACTATAACCCCATGTTCTCCTGCTATTGGAGCAAGTGCTGTTGAAAATATAATAGCTAGCACTACTGTTATACTTAGATCTATATCAAATATTAAACAAAGTATCAAAACACCTAACATTGGTGGGATAACATTTCTAACATGTTTCCCAAAAGCACTAAATCCAAGTATTGTAATTAGTCCCCCAATAACAGGGCCATTCATATGAATCCCAAGTATTAACAACACACCAAGTGCAGCAAGTCCTGTTAATCCAATATTAACCATTGTTAATGCTTCATTACCTTTTCTAGTAAAGTCTGTAACTGCTCTACCACTTAACTTTAAAATCTTTAAGTAGTCTTTTAATGGATCTTTATTTAAGATTAGTCCTGTAATTAGAAACGTTAAACAAATTATTATAAACAAGTATAAAAATAAAATATGTTGATCATTTGTATAAACAAGATTAGTAGTTATCTCTAACCCTAGTAATTTAAAAATACTAAAATATATAAAAGTTAATATCCCACTTGCAAACCCTACATTATATAAATTATAACCCCGGTGGAAAGTAATTACATGTGAAGATAATTCAACAAGTAGAAATCCTGATATTACTCCAACTAGTATACCAAGTGGAATACTATATAATAATGGAAACCCCATACCAAACATTAAAAGACTTGATATTGGGCTAAGCCCTGTCGAAAACAAAAAGACTACAATAACACTCTTTAGTTTAATCTTCTTGTACCTAGCATACAATGCTACACCTAAATAGATGATTAAAACATTAATGATATTTTTACCAAAAAAGGCAAAACCACCAATCGTCATTATTCCAGCAAATATAGAACCAGTTATCCTTAAATCTAATTTCCTAATAAAGAAATAAGTAATAAGCATCAAAGATCCAGAATTAAATAAAGCCGGCCCCATTCCACCTACAGCAACATAATCAGTTAGTAAAATACTTTTACTAACAAGTATTCTTCCATATCCATTAAAAAACTCACTTAATGGTTGAAGAAAAAGTGATAATATAATAAATGCTGATGAAATATATGGTATTAGCATACTTTGAGTTAATCTTTTCCTCATAACATCGCTCCTCTAAATGTATTTCATATATATACAAAAGATAAGTCTATATTATTATATCATAGGTTGCTCTATAGCGAAGCTTATAAAACTTAGAAATAGAACATTCACCAAATTAAAGTCTAACAAAATTTCAATAACTATAAAAAGAAAAGAGATATCCGAAGATATCTCTATAAATTAGAATCCGTATGCAGCGCTGGAAAACGCTACTGGAAACTAAAACTGCTCTAGGACCCGTTAATAGGTTAGAAGCCCATATGCTAAGACGGCAATCAAAGCATACTTTAAATCCTAGTGCTTAATTATATTATCATAATAATATATAAATGCAAATGTTTTTGCATATAATCCTTACAATAATAATAATTCAAAAAAAAAAGCCGTAAACGGCTTTTTTAAATTCGTACTATAAAGTTACGATATTTTCTGCTTGAGGACCTTTTTGTCCTTCAACTACGTCGAAGCTTACTGCTTCTCCTTCATCTAAAGATTTGAAACCATCTTTTTGAATTTGTGAGAAATGTGCAAAAACATCTTCTCCATTTTCACTTGTGATGAACCCGAAACCTTTTTCAGCGTTAAACCATTTTACTGTACCAGTCATGTATGTTACCTCCTATTTTATATTTGATTGATTACTTTGTTCAATATAATTTTAGGTAACATAGTTATCTTAATTTTTATTTCACATGTATTTTCCATCTATTACATAATACACTATTATTTGAATAAAGCAACACTAATATGCATTTCTTTTTAATTATATAAAAATTATTTGCTATTTGAGATACTACTGTTAGTAATAATAGAAATTCTTATTTTCATCAACCGTCTTTTTTATCACTAAATTTTAGATTGTAACTGTTTTTTTTCATTGATTAACTTTGGTCCACTCATAAAGAAGAGGACCATCCATCCACATAATGTGAAATATCCAGAATGCCAGATCACAAATCCCATTCCACCCCAAGTGTCGTAATCTCTCGTAACATTTACAGTTAAAAAAGTATCTTTAATAGCACTGAAACCCCACCTAAATGCTGGATCAGGATTACCTACTTGCAATTGCTCAATTGCAGCTGGCCAATACTCAATTGGTAAATGATAGAATAATGAGTAACTACCATATCCAATACAAAATACCATAATCACTAAAGTAAATATTTTATATACTTTTAGTGATTCTTTTGAAAAGTCTGTTATTGCTCTTACTCTTCTAAATTGTATAATAGCTAACGGAGTTATAGATAAGAACGCTAAGCCCCAAAATGTCTCTTCTATCGCGAATAGAAGGTCTACTTTACTGATTGCTCCGCCATATGCAAAAACCTGTGCGCTGGCTAAAAAGACAAAGAACAGGTATGGTGCTTTGTTTTCAAAAAAACATTTAAATCCAGGTTTTCTTTTTACTTTTGAAGGTAATTCTTTATTCAATTGCAACATTGAAGACATTATTAAATAAGCAAATGCAAGTTCTGCAAATGTTGCAAAGAATCTAATGAGAAGCGTGCTATTTAAAATAGTGTCAAACCATGCTAACTGTAACAGATAATTTGAAACGAAAATTGATCTGTAAAAAGCGACTCCAACAAATACAATTCCAGCAATTCTCATTTTCTTATGATATGAATTTAATTCTCCATGATTTGTATGTTTTGATTTCCAAAATATAGAAATACCAATACTAAGATTAACAGTAGTAATGACCACTACACTGCTCCACCATGGCCAAACCCAAGTCCAAACTTCTGTGCTCATAATTACATCTCCCTTATTTATCTAGTCTTTTTACTAAAGTATACTCTTTACATCCTTTAGGGTAATCTTTCAATGTAGCTATTACTTTGTATACAAGTATAATTAATGCAATGTATCCAAATAGCTTTGTTCCTATAATATTTACTGAATTGTTTTAATAAGAATTCTAAACTCTGATAATATATGTTTTCAAAAGTAACTCAGCTCATCCTAAACTAGTTTTTATAGCACCAACTAATTTTATGTTGTTTAATACATAGAAGTATCTGTCTTCCTCAAGTCTTTCTCCTGTAAAAACACTATTATTCTTTGCCACTTCTTCTATGTCCCAATAGGTTCTTAACATCTTATACATTATATCAAAATAGCGAAAGAAATTCATTAAAAAAGTGTCAAAAAAGAAAAGCCCTCTTTTGAAACTTTTTAATAGACTGCTTAATATTTAGTCATGATCTCTTTTCTTAATAATAAGTATGTAATGTTCATCTTGGGTTTTTTTAGTTAACCAAGCATTCACTCCCGTTAACAATTTTATAATTTCCTCCTTATATTCAAGAACTGATTCTAAATCAATATGTAAATCATGGTTTCTAAGTTTTAATATGTCATCTACATCATCTTGAGTTTTACATTCTAGAAGGTCCACTGTTGCTTCTTTAAATTCATCCATTATACGAGA
The DNA here is from genome assembly GCA_964473425.1 of uncultured Candidatus Izemoplasmatales bacterium. Taxonomy (GTDB): domain Bacteria; phylum Bacillota_I; class Bacilli_A; order Izemoplasmatales; family Izemoplasmataceae; genus JAFGXW01. The sequence continues at coordinate 4,345 of CAYYOU010000107.1, forward strand.
CCAATCAGATGATGATATTTTGTTTTCAGTACTCATGCTGTATTCGCGATATTTATCAACTATAATTCCTTCAATATATTGAAATTCATTAAATTTAATATTGATTGAACCATCAGCCTTTTTTCCTCTACCTGCTTGCATTTTAACATATTCTATATCACTCGATATCTCTTTTTTATTATAGATTCTAAAATCTAAATTTTCTCTATTTTCCATTTTTTCTCCTTAAGTGATAAGACTTGAATAACTATACATTCACCTTATGTGTGTAATTTATTATACCCTTTCTAATTCATTTTTGATATATAAAAGAAATTAAAGAAATTAAAAGTAGAGAATAATCACCAATATTGCCTGATTAGCCATTTCATGAGACATGTAAAATATAATAATTAACAACTTTTATATATCAACAAATATTTTCAATTTTAATATGAAAACAGTGG
>CAYYOU010000108.1:0-4780 GCA_964473425.1 uncultured Candidatus Izemoplasmatales bacterium
TTATTTATGTTTACACTTTCAGCTTGTGGAGAAGACGTACCTACGTTAATAGACTTCGACACACTGGAAATTGCTGTTTCTGAAAACGACACTTCACTTGTTGCGTTAGAAACAGAGTTAGCTGCTTTGGAAGAAAGTCTTGCTGCTTTAGAAGGAGATTCTGATGGTGCAGATTTATTAATTGTAGGAATTCAAGAAGACATTTCTGCTATTGAAGCTGCAATTACTTTACTAGTAACGCCTTTACCGGCAATTATTGCTCCTAATTTAGTTACTGAGATTGTTATAGCTCATACTAATGATGTTCATGGTCGTGTTAACTCTGATTCATGGGCAGGCTCAATGGGTATGGCTACTATTAAGAATCTCAAAGATGCTTTAGAAGCACAACATGAGAACGTGCTTTTAATTGATGCTGGGGATATCTTACATGGAACTACATTTGCAACTTTAGAAGAAGGTGCAAGTATGATAGAAGTTATGAACCAAGTTGGTTATGACTTAATGGTTCCTGGGAACCATGACTTCAATTATGGACAAGCCAGATTATTAGAATTAGAAGGTATGGCTAATTTCCCAATGATTACTTCAAATGTTCAGTATGCTTCTGATGATACTAATTTCATGAATCCTTATGTTATTCAAGAAATTGATGGTGTATTAGTTGGGTTCTTTGGAATTACTACTCCTGAAACAGTATACAAAACTCATCCTGACAATGTAATCGGATTAAACTTCTTAGATCCTATTGCACAAGCAACTGCTATGGTAACTGAATTAACACCATTAGTAGATATCACTATCTTAGTTGCACATGTTGGATTAGATTTAAATACTGATATCACTACTGAAGATATTGCTATCGCAGTACCTGGTATTGATGTAATTATTGATGGGCATTCACATTCAACTTTACCTGATGGAATGATGGTTGGAGATACTTTAATCGTTTCTACTGGTGAATACATGAAAAATTTAGGTGTATTTACATTGCAAATTCAAAACGGTGAAATTATTACTTCTGACATATTATTAATTGATGCTGATATGGCTGCTGAATTAAATTATGGTTACGATTTAGAAATTCAAGATTATATTAATGAAATCGTTGCTGAACAAGCTGTTATTTTAGGTGAAGTAGTTGGGCAAACTGCTGTTGAGTTAATGGGTGAACGTGCTGACGTGCGTACTGGTGAAACTAATTTAGGTAACATAATTGCTGATTCTATGATTATAGTTACAGAAGCTGATGTTGCTATTACTAATGGTGGTGGAATTAGAGCTTCTATCCCTGCTGGTGATGTAACTTTAGGTGATGTTATTACTGTATTGCCATTTGGTAATATTATAGTAACTATCGAATTAACTGGACAAGAATTATTAGATTCATTAGAACATGGTACTTCTGCTTATCCTGACGCTGAAGGAATGTTCCCTCATATCGCTGGAATGACATTCGAAATTGATTTCGATGCTGTTGAAGGTGCAAGAGTTATTAATTTAGAAATTGGCGGTGTTGCTGTTGATTTAACTGCTACTTATGTTGTGGCTACTAATGACTTTATGGCTGCTGGTGGAGATGGATACGATATTTTTGCTACAAAAGAAAGAATTGGAGAATTCCAAGGATTACATGAAGGGTTAACTGATATGTTCACTTTAGGTGTAGATATTGTAATGCCTACTATGGGTAGAATTGTTGTAATAAATGAATAAACTCCACAATTCTTTAGTGAATATGGAGAATCTGATGCTGGATCATGTAAATATATAGAAATTCATAATCCCACAGATAAAGTAATAGATTTAAACAAAAACACCACTTTCAAAAAGTGGTGTTTTTTTAAAGTGTGCCGGGCATTGCATTAATCTTACTGGTGAAAGTCCAGTCGGGGGTATTTACCACCAACCGTAGTGAAGCGCAAGGTTTCAATCGTGAGGTAGAACTGAAGGAAGCGTGTAGCAAATCTTTGAACCTATGAACAAAAACTTGATAATAAGGCTATGAGGTGGACAAGGTAGCAACTGATACTGAAATCCTATAGGTAAACGTAAAACCAAAGTAGTAAATCAAGAGGTAATGAAGAGAAAGATTAGTGTCTTACCCCGGGAGGTCTCACGCCATTAGGTTTAAGATAAAACTATCGCTTTAGAGCGAAGTCTCCTAATGTCGAAAAAGGTTAAGTGTGAGAAGTCAGCAGAGGTCATAGTAGGGTAAAACTGAAGGACCGAACAATATTATAGTGTTGATTCACTATAGATTAAATAAGCATTAACTAGAATTGAGAACAGAGGGTAGTCAAAAGCGTAATTTGAATCACCTCGTAAAATTAGTCAATGGGTGATGTGCTTAAATCAGAAATATGGAAGGAACAATCTAGGAAAAGCCTACAACCAAGTAGTATCTAACAAAGGTAGCGCTGAAATTGATGGAGTAACAGTAGACAAGTTAAGAGAGTATCTTGACCTAAACTGGAGCAAAATCAAAGAAGACATAATTGCGAAAAAGTATAAACCAGCACCGGTAAAACGTGTCTATATCCCAAAAGGAAAAGACAGCAAAAGACCACTTGGAATACCAACCGCAATGGATAGAGTAATTCAACAAGCGATATCACAAAAGTTACAAGAAATCTACGAACCAAAATTTAGCGAAAGCAGTTATGGTTTTCGACCTGGACGAAGTTGCCATATGGCAATTGATAAGGTAGTAGAATACTTAAATGAAGGATACGAATGGATAATAGACATAGATATAGAGAAATTCTTTGACAAAGTAAATCACGATAAACTAATACAAGTTTTACGACTTGAAGTAAAGGACGCAACAACTTTGAACTTGATAAGAAAGTATTTGAAGGCAGGAGTTATGGAAAGCGGCGTATTTGGTAAAACAGATATAGGAACACCACAAGGTGGACCTATAAGTCCAATATTATCCAATATCTTACTAGACCAATTCGATAAAGAAATGGAAAAGAGAGGTAGATTATTTGTGCGTTACGCTGATGATGTGAACCTATTTGTGCGAAGTGAAAAAGCAGCCGATAGAGTAATGAAATCAGTAGTTAGTTGGCTTGAAAGAAAACTATTCTTAAAAGTAAACGCAACAAAAACAAAAATCGTTAGACCTACTCAAAACAAATTTCTAGGATTTGGATTTTGGAAAAGCAAAGATGGATGGAAACCAAGACCACATGACGACAGCAAGAAGAAACTAAAAAGAAAGATTAATGAGATTACTTGTAGAAGAAGAGCAGCCGCTCTTCCACTATCAGTAACATTCTTAAAACTTAACCAAGTAATAAGAGGTTGGATAAACTACTTTAAGATAGGTAGTATAAAGACATTTTTAAAAGAATTTGGAGGATGGGTGAGACACAAAGTTAGAGTTATTATTCTCAAACAATGGAAGAAAGCACCTACCATCATTAGAAATCTTAGAAATGTCAGTTACAAATTGAAACTGAATTTTAAAGAGGAAGACTTTTATAAAGTAGCACATAGTAAATATGTTGTTTCAGGGGTCTTTTTCGAATATCGGAAACTGTTTTAATTTCCTTTATAAACAGAGATTTCTATGATTTTTTATCATATTTGTGCATTGGTGGAAGTATTTTAGTACTATTATTTTTAAAAAAAAGTAAATAATTGCAATAAATTTCAACTTTGCAGCATTAATATAGTGTAAGACAATAAAAATCAGGAGGAAACAAAAAATGAAAAAACTTATTGGTTTAGGATTATTATTAACAACTGTATTTGGATTAGCTGCATGTGGAGAGACTGCAAGTGTAGTTGCTTCAACAATCGCAATTGATGTAAACCCAAGTGTGGAACTGGATTTAGACGAAAACGACAAAGTATTAAATGTAATAATGAATAATGAAGATGCAGTAATCATTGTAGGAGACATGGATTTAGTAGGTGTTGATTACAATATCGCAATAAATGCATTAATAGGTTCAATGGTGCAAAATGGATATATAACTGAATTTACAAATTCGGTATTAATATCAGTTCATAGTGAAGATGCAGCAAAAGAAGCTTTATTGATGGTAGAAGTAACTGAGGCAGTAAGTGCTGCATTAGGTGCTGAAGCAATTGAAGGTTCAATAATCACAAAAGAATACTCAGGTGATGATGCAGATGTTGAAGAACTTTCTGAATTACTAGATATTTCTGAAGCTAGAGCAGATTTGATTTTAGATATATTAGAGTTAGATCCAAGAGTAACTGCTGAAGAATTAGCACTTTTATCAATAAACGATTTAAATTTATATTTAGAATCAAAAAATTATAAAATGGATGATGTTGAAAAAACAGGTGTAGCAAGCATTTTAGACTATATAACATCTGAAGAAGCATACCAATTAGCTTTAACATCGTTAGAGTTAGATACATTAGACGTTATTGGATATAAAATTGAATTAGAACAAGATCATGGAATAATGGTATATGAAGTCGATATTGAAATATCAACTGATAAATATGAAGTTTTAATTGATGCAAAAGAAGGTACAGTAGTTGTAAAAAATAATGATGACAACGATGATGTCTTCCCTACTGATGTCTTAAGCTCTGAAGAAGTAATGGTTATAGTATTAGCTGAATTATTTATTAATGAAAGTGAAATTAAAGAATTAGAAATTGAACAAAAAATGGAAAATGGGTTCGCCTATTATGCATTTTTGGTTGGTTTTTTTTGGGGGGGGTTGGGGGGGGGGGTGGGGGGGGGGGGGGGGGTGGTTGGGGGGGGGGGGGGGGGGGGGGGGGGGGG
>CAYYOU010000109.1:0-4751 GCA_964473425.1 uncultured Candidatus Izemoplasmatales bacterium
GGTTCTAACTTTTAACTTGATTTCCTCAACATCTGAAACTTCTTTCAATATAGTTGATATTTCTTCGTTTAAAGCTCCTATTATTCCTATCACAGTAATTACCTCCTTAATTATTAAAATAAGAATGTTTTAAACATTCTTATTTTACGTCGATTATTTTAACTTTAACTTCTTGTTTTGTTTCAGTTTTAATTATTAAAGTTTGTCCTTTTTTACTTCCGATAATCCCTTTTCCTATTGGTGATTCATTTGAGATTTTCCCTTTAAGAGGATTCGCTTCTAGTGAACCAACTATAGTGTATGTTTGCTTTTCAAGATTTCCTACTTTAATAACTACTGTCTTCCCAATATTTACTTTATTTGAAGTATCTTCTTTAATAATTTCGTAATTTTTAAGAATTCCTTCTATTTCCTTAATTCTTGCTTCAATGCGTGCTTGTTCATCTCTAGCAGCATCATAGTCTGCATTTTCAGATAAATCACCTTGAGCTCTTGCTTCTTTTAATGCAATTAGATTTTCTTTTCTATCAACATCTTTCAATTTCTCCATTTCATCTTTGAGCTCTTGAAATCCTTGTTGTGTTAACTTATATACATTGTCCATTTTGGTACCTCCATATTCGAATTTATTATACTATATCTTACTCTGAAATGATAGATTTTATTTTTGTGATAATTAAATCCACTGCTACATCATGGTTTATGTCATTTGGGATGATTATATCAGCGTATCTTTTTGTCGGTTTAACAAATGCGAAGTGCATTGGTTTAACTGTTGTAAGATATTGATTAATTACACTCTCAAGTGATCTTCCACGTTCTTCCATATCTCTTTTTAATCTTCTAATAAAGCGTAAATCATCATCGGCTTCTACAAAGAGTTTTATGTCACATAAATCTCTTATTCTTTCGTCTTCCATAATCAATATTCCTTCTAAAATAACGATTTTAGTTGGACTTAGAGTTTCTGATTTATTGCTTCTATTATGAGCCTCAAAATCATAGAGTGGCTTAACGATTTCTTTCCCTTTAAGTAGGTCGAGGATTTGTTTGTACATTAGATCATTATCTAGTGAAAAGGGATGGTCATAATTTACTTTGTATCTTTCTTCCATATTCATTTCTGATTGATCTTTGTAATAATCATCGTGTTTAATGACTGTCACATTATCAATATTAAAATGATCTATTATTTTGTTTACTACTGTTGTTTTTCCTGAAGCAGACCCTCCTGCAACAGCTATAAATACCGGCTTATCCATAAGTAACCCTCCTTATTTTCTTAACAAAAGGAGTCGTAAACTCCTTATGTAAATTCAATGATGAATTATCAATTATTATTATAGTCTATAATTGCTTTTTTTCAATACTAATGTTTTATTTTTCTAATTATATCATACTTAGAAACTTTAAAAGGGATAAAGACCTTTAGCATCTGTTTAGGATGTCTTGCTGCATCAAGTCTATTATTTTCTAAATCGACTATTTCATCTATTCTGAATTTCAGAGGTCCAAAATTAGGTGAAAATACTTCAACTTCATCTCCTGGAACAAAGTGGTTTCTTTGTTCAATAGTAGCTATGAAATTCTCTTCATCATAATCATGAACATATGCGATAAACTCTTGAGATGGATTTTCACTTCTCATATTATAGAGTTGTTCATCGACTGTTGTCATACCTTCCATAAATCCATGACTTGTGAGTCTGTTTTCAGCTTTCTTGATTTCTAATAGATATTTAGATAGATCAATTTCTAAGTCATCGCAAATATCATCTATTAGCTTACGATAAGTATTTACAACTGTAGCTATATAATGAAGTGATTTCATTCTTCCTTCAATCTTAAGTGAATCCACACCAATATCAATTAAATCTGATATTTGTTTCACAGTTTGAAGATCTTTAGAACTCATTGAAAACGGAATACTTTTATTCAGTTTTGTTTCTCCTTCATATAAATCATAATTCCATCTGCAACTATGTGCACATCCTCCTCTGTTAGCATCTCTATCTGTCATATTGTTAGATAACGTACATCGCCCAGAATAAGACACACACATGCCTCCATGAATAAATACTTCTATATCACAATCAGTATTTTTCCTTAATTCACTAATTTCATGTTTGTTTAATTCTCTTGCTAGTACAACTCTAGTAGCTCCTTCTTTAGCCCAAAAATTAACTGATTCATAATTTGTAGATGATACTTGTGTTGATATATGAATTTCTAAATTTGTATACTCTTTTGCAGAATCAACTATAATGGGAGAGGCACAAATTATTGCGTCAACTCCAGAAGTTTCTAAATCTTGAAGATACTCACCTAGTCCTTCTAAATTATCATTATGAGGGATTATATTCGTTGTTACATATACTTTTTTACCAAGGTTATGTGCAAAGTCACATGCTTTTTTTATTTCAGGAATATCAAAGTTTGAAGCTCTTGCTCTTAATGAAAACTTCTTTCCACCAATGAAGACTGCATCTGCACCATAAATAAAAGCGATTTTTAATTTTTCTAAGCTCCCTGCAGGAGCTAATAATTCAGGTTTTTTCATTATATCACGCCTAATATTTCACGTAGACTGTCTTCTTATATAAGAAACCAGAATCGTGATCTAATTTATATTTATCGGATATTATCTTCGCTTTTTCTTCATGATTTTTACTTTCAAGTATTTCCAGGTAATTGTTTACTGTTTCAACAAGGTAATTAGTATCTTTGAAGATTCCATCAATAATAAAAACATCTAGTATATTCTTTAAGAAGTTTATCTCTTTATATGATTCAAGAGCTTTGTCTCTAAAGATATGAGTACCATGAGAATCTTGAAAAATCGGGTAAGATTCATCCCTTATTTCTTCTATTAATTTGAAATCTCTTTTCTCAGAATAGCTTTCATCTTTGTCATGAGTATATTTGAAGAAGTTACCAATTAACGGTCTTCTTGAATGAAACATATTTAGGTGTCCATGACCAATAATTGATACGTTAATAGTAGTCTTTTTACTAATTTCATCAATTTCTTTTAGCGTTATTTCTTTTGATATAGTAATCCCTTTTATACCTTTTTTATCCCAAAATACTGAATCATAGTAATTTGTGTTTAGTGTTTCAGGATTATAAATAAGTACGTTTTCCATCTTTAAATTTTTAGCTAAATTATATACTCCTAAATCACCAAAGATTATTCCATCAACATTCAATTCCATAACAAAATGAAGAAATTCTATTACTTTTGGTAAATCATCATTGTGAACAATTAGATTTAAAGCAATATAAATTTCTTTATTTAAAGACTTAATAATATTGTTGATTTCAGTTATTTCTTCCATTGAAAACGAGTGAACCAAACGATTAGCATATTGTTCATTTCCAATAATAAAAATATCTGCACCAGCATCACTTAAGATGTCTATACTAGCTGTATTAAATGGTGTAACTGCTAGTTTCATGTTGTCACTTCCTTTTTATACTAAGGCTCATTCCATCTCCAAGCTGGTAAATATAAGTATCAAAACCAGGGGCTTTAACTACAAACTTATTAAAATTATCTATTTTTCTCATTAGTTGTCGTAGATTACGATTTCTAATTTCTTGATCCACTAAATCATGAAATAGAAGATTATCTGTGATGATAATTCCTTTTGAATTTAATATTGTTTTATATTTTTTAAAGAATTTCACACTTTGTGCTTTAGCAGCATCAATAAAAATTAAATCAAAGTTTCCAAGAGTCGTTTCATCAACTTCTAAAGCATCATTGTTTATTAACTTAACTTTTTTTGAAAGATTCGCCTTTTCAATATTCTTAAGAGCAATATTGTATGTTTCATTATCTAGTTCTATTGAGACAATTGATATGTCGTTATTCATTGCCATATTAATTGCAGAATATCCAATTGCAGTACCTATTTCTAATACTCTTTTAACATTTGAAATAGCTATAATTTGATTTAGGAAATTAATACCTTCATCAGTAATTATTGGCACTTTATTTTCAAGTGCAAACATCTTTAAAGAAACTAATAATTCATTAGTCTCTTTTGTATTTATACTGTCTAGATATTTGTTCTCCACCTAATCACCTATTCTTCGTCTAAAAATGCAGTAAGTACCTCGTCTAGCATATCCCATTCTTCATCAGATTCGATTGGTTGAAGGTTTCCACCATCTTTATTTTTTTCATCGTATACAGCAGCGAAAACTTCGTCATTGTCATCTCCTGGTAATTTGTAAATAACATAAGATTTTTCTGTGTCTGGATTTTTAAAAGTTAGTACAACTTCATAATCCAATTCAACTCCTGCTTCATCAACAACTGTAAATTTTGTATCTTCCATTTTCTAGTCCTCCTATTTTATAGAATCTAAATAGCCTTGCAGTATAATAACTGCAGCCATTTTGTCAATATCATTTTTTCTTTTCTTTCTTTTTAGGTTCTGACTAATCATCATATTTGAAGCCATTTTAGATGTTAATCTCTCATCCCAAAACACTACTTCAACATTGCTTTTTTTAGAAATTTCTTCTTTAAAATCAATTGAAATCTGAGCTTGAGAACCTATTGTTCCATCCATATTTTTAGGTAGTCCTAAAACTACTACATCAATATTATTATCACTTACTAACTTTAAAGTAAAATCTAATGCTACAAGAAAGTCTTTATCTGTAAATCTAAATGTTTCAAGCCCTCTTGCCAAAATTCCTAATTCATCACTAATCGCTATCCCTAATGTTTTATTTCC
>CAYYOU010000110.1:0-4739 GCA_964473425.1 uncultured Candidatus Izemoplasmatales bacterium
ATCAACTATTCTAATTAATCAATAACCATCCGATTCTAGGAAGAACAATTAAATCGGTCTTTTAACTTATGATAACTCCCTCTGTAACATTTTTAGTTGTAAATAATTATCTTTTTCATATCTTATAATCAAAATGATAATATATTCTCCCCATTCCCTATAAATCAAAACTTAGAATATTCCCTTATTCAAATCTTTGGTATAAACTTATCAATGTTGGTTTTCGTTATTAAAAGATGTACTATAATCATTACTACAAAACCAATCAACATTGTTACTATGTGGTTGAAACTGTTTGCATTTAAGATCAAGATGCTATAGCCATAAATAATCCATTGTAATATGTATATACTTGTTATATTTTTACTCCAAATGGTAAGAATTTTAATATCTCCTATGTATTTAGAAATATAATATGCTGTTACTAAATATAGTAAAACAAATGCAATAATAATTAAATGCACATCAAACGTATGTTGTGGATAAGCATATACAGTATGGTCTCCTAGTGTTATTAATCCAAAAGTTAAAGCAATAACGGCAGCGATACTTAATACTATCGTTTTTTTCTTATCCATATTTAATAATGTATCTGATAGATACATCCCTAACATAGGATATATAATCCATGGAAATACTGGGAAGCTAACTATTTCGTTTATACCAATAAATGGGTCTGTTAGATAATTTATATCTGCCCAAAGATATGGAGAAATAATTATAATAAAAAGTATGATAACAGGAAAAGCAAATTTATTAGATGCAACTTTCCTTAACCCTGCTAAAATTATGTAGCTTAACCCTGCTAACTGAAAAATATCTATCTCAAATAACAAAGTGAATGCTTGATTGTCTTTAACAATAAGCAAAGGTATTGTAAACCTAACAAAATTAAGTACATATCCTAACGCTAATAACTTTAATCCTCTAATCATCATTCCTCTTGTATTCATTTTACTCTGCTGCATAAACACACCCATAACAACCATAAAAACAGGTGCAGCAGGCCATGTTCCTAAAACTACGAAAACAACAGAAAATATATCTGATGAATCACCTGCTCCATATTCGTGTACTAGCATTGCATGTTGCATTATCATAAAAAATATGGCTAGTCCTCTTACTAAATCTAAATATTTCACTCTTTTCATATAATTTTCTCCAAATATAGTATTGTCATTACTGTTAATATTTCATAAACCAAGATTTAGTTTTTATTCATTTTGTCTTTAACATCAGTTTTATACAAATAGACTTACTATCTAAGATTGAATATTGGTACAGGTTTTTTACTATCAGTTTACCTCTAACTTTTATTGTTCTCTGTTTTATTAAATCAAAAAATTCGTTTGTTTTAACTTCTGCTTCCTCATCACTTTTTACGAACACTATTTGGTACACATAGCGTCCTTTATCAAGTTCTAAATCTGTTGATTCGACATCTTCAACACATAAAGAGTATTGTTTATAATCGTATAATTCAATCATGTTCATCAAATCATACTTCCCGAAATCTTTGTGTAATTCATGGATATCTTTTGCATTTAAAAGATGATTTATAGGAAACTGTTTTAATACTTTAAGATTTTGTGTTTCCATATCTTCATACAGTAAATCATCTATAAATGTATTTTCGTAATCGTTTATTTCTAGTACTTCGGTTATCTTTGACTGTAACGATTGTAATCGAGTTATTTTATCATCAATTTCAGTTCTTTTTTTTTCTAAAAGTCCAACATACTTTGCTCTATCATCTTGTTCCCTTAGAAAATATATATCTTTCACAGATATATCTAATTCTCTAAGAAAAATGATATGTATTAAGTTATAAATTTCATTAGTCCCATACATTCTATAACCGTTTTCGGCAACAATCCCAGGAAATAGTATCCCTTTTTCCTCAAAATATCTTAACTGATGAATTGATAAGTTTGTTATTGTAGCTAATTGACTTATAGTAATATAGTTTTTCATAATTTCACCCCTCTACCTCAAAGGTAGTAATATTTGTTACTGTTTTTTTGGAATAAGGTATACGAACCAATAAAACCAAAGCAGATTGAGTAGATACCAATAATTACTATTTCCTTTAAATACATCAATGATTCCACTTAAAGATGTAAATCCTACAAACCCAATAAAGCCAAGCCACCATAATTTATTAAATGATAGTTTGCCTTTTAATTTCTCATTTTTGTATTGTGCCATAAAAAGCCAAGTTTTTTGGTTGAATGCCCATTTTGTTATTAAGCTACTCTTCCTATTAACTACTTGATACCCAAGTCTCTCATATAGAGTAATTGCTCCTTCATTGTTATTTGCAACATAAAGTGTCATTCTATCAAAATGATCCATTTCAAAAGCATCCATTTTTGCTTTATTCATTAACGCCCTTCCTATTCCCAATCCTCTTGCACTTTCTGCTACTGCAATATGTTCAATATAGCAATCACCTTCACCAGGATTCTCGTTTAATAGTAGCATCGATAAATTTAGTTTTATTACATTAAAAAGTCCATACTTTCCTACCAGTTCTTTGAAGGTAAGTATTTTAGTTACTTTAACTCTTTTCTTGTTATGCCACGAAAGTTTCATAACACCCTGCACTACATTCTTGTATTCAGCAACCCAGTAACCCTCTTGTTCAGTATTCTCAAGTAAAACAGCGTCAGACATAAAAGAAATCAAGCTTTCTAAGCTTAAATTTGATAAATGAAGGAATTTGCTTTTAAAAGAATGTGCAATAATTTCAGAAATTTTACTATAATCACTCTTATCAAATGGTCTAATAAATATTCTATCAAAATTATCCATATTCTCACCTCTAGTCTTTAACACATTATAAACATTAGGTCTGACCTAATGTCAAGCAATATATACTAATCTTTAGATCGATTATAATTTTCTGTATTTTACAATAATGGTAAATGAAACCCCATATTCACATTAACAAACAACATCAACAGATTGCAAATTCTGCTAAATAAAAAGCCCATAAGGACTTTGTTATTTTATTTATGTCATGTTTTACAATTACTTATGGTACGGCTCGTTTTAACGTTTTTGTTGTAACTTAATCAACTAATCTGATCAACTCTACTATTTCGTTTTTAACAGCTTTAAACTCTACATTCTCAACATAGTGATTTTTTTTAACAAAATTAATCCATCTATTAATAAACTCTTTATCCTCTATTAAAACCTCCAACAATAAAATGAAATTTTCTTTATTGATTACAGTGTTTCGATAACCAAAGGTGTTCTTTATTGCATCCTTGAGTATCTTAGTATCAAATAAATTCTTATGTAGCTTCCTTAGGATATAAATATCATAGAAATCTTTCATTCTACTATTACCAGTTTTCTTGTCCAAAATAGTCTGTAATTTTTCAGCTAAAACACTTTCTACGTTATACCATTTAATTTCCATTATTTCGTCTTTAAGAATTGAGTGGTATTGATATTTTAATTCATGAGGTGTAATTGGGTCTCCAGTTGCTAAATCGATACTGAATGGCACCTTAATATTTTCCAGTGTTCCAATCAATGAAACTTGAAATCCGATATAGGTGCTTTGCTCCATAATTTCAGAGATCCCTTTTAATTCATAAGAAACGTTATCTTTCATTTCAATTTTGTTAATTTCACTTATTATTTCTTCAATAGTATTTCTGTTAAATGTAGTCTTAGAAACACTAAAGTCCATATCTATTGTGGAGCGTTCCCTTATTCCTAATAATGAAGACAATAAAAATCCGCCTTTTAATATGAATGTATCCTTATATTCACTGTTAACTAAACGAGATAAAAATCTTTCAAAGAAATAGACCTGTAATAAAACGTTAAAAGGGACGTTTTTTTCTTTTGAAACGTTATGAATTATAGCAGTTAATTTATCTTTATTCATCATATCACATCCAATAGTTCATTTATTTTTGACGATATCTTAAATACTTTACTGTATTGACGTAGTTTTAAGAAATCTCTATTAGGGTGAATTTTATATCCGTTGATTGCTTTCCTAAATATCTCTACATCAATCTTGCTGCGAAATCTTACTAGATCACATATGGTACGTTCCATATCATAACAGGCTACTTCATTTCCAAACATCGTCTTCTTTATAGTACGTCCAAGCGAATAGTATTTCTCTATTACTTTGTGAATAATGACATTTTCTTTAATATGACTACTATTATAAGTACTTGGTAGAGTAATTTCCATTTGATATGGGATACGGTCTGTAAGTCCGTGTAGATACAGCGCAGAAGAAAAAGAAAAGATTGCTCTTTGATTTTTTTGATATAGAAGATAGTATTCATCCAGCATTACTTTATCTGTACTATAGATTCCTCTGTCAACTCTTTGAAGTGTTCCTTCTTTTACCATTCTTGTCAGATAGATGGATGGAATCTCCCTATCGTTCATCATTTGGCTTGTTATAATTCCATTATTCTCATTAGCTAGCTTGATTATCTTTTCACAAAAATTCATATTAATCAGTTCCTTTCACGCTTATATTATATAATATATTAAGCCTACTTACAACATATAAATGAATAAAAAGATCCACTAACAAGTGAATCTCATCTAATAATTATTTTGTTTCAAGAGAAATCGCAGATAATCCCTTTTGTTATTTACCAAAATCAATAGCATAAAGGGCAAATTTAACCTCAATAACTTAACCTACATGATTTCTTCTGCTTTTTTCATTTGGATGTTCATATTTAATCGTA
>CAYYOU010000111.1:0-4738 GCA_964473425.1 uncultured Candidatus Izemoplasmatales bacterium
AACAGGACTGTTAACACTAGTTTCACTTATAGTGATACTACAGTTTGCAGTTCCTCCCCTAGTTTCAGGACCATATGATGGGAACCATAATGTATTTAGTTCATTTGCAGTTGCAGTATAGCTTAGTAACTGTCCCATTAACATTACACCTTGTCCACCAAAACCAGCAATAATTACTTTTTCACCGATCATTTTTCTTCACCTGCTGTCTTATCTTTATACACACCAAGAGGATAATAAGGAATCATATTATCTACTGCCCAGTCTACTGCATCTTTTGGAGTCATTCCCCAGTTTACAGGACAAGTCGATATAAACTCTATTAATGTGAATCCTTTATTTGCTTTTTGAATTGTAAATGCTTTTTTAAGTGCTTTTTTTGCTTTGTTAACATGTTGTGGATTATGAACACTAACTCTTTCAATATAAGTAGCTCCTGGTATTGTAGCCATCATTTCAGCTATTCTAAGAGGAAGTCCTTGAGTCTTTTCATCTCTACCATTTGGAGATGTCGTTGTTTTTTGTCCAATTAACGTTGTAGGGGCCATTTGCCCACCAGTCATTCCATATATTGCGTTATTTACAAATATTATTGTAATATTTTCACCACGGTGTGCAGAATGTATCGCTTCAGCAATACCAATAGATGCTAAATCTCCATCACCTTGATAAGTAAAAACAATACTTTCTGGTCTAACTCTTTTTATGCCTGTTGCAACTGCTGGCGCACGTCCGTGTGCAGCTTGTTGCATATCACATGCGAAGAATTTATAGTTAAGTACGCTACATCCAACACTAGCTACTCCTACAGTTTTGTCAAGAACATCTAGTTCTACTAAAACTTCAGCAACTAATTTATGGATGATTCCATGAGTACAACCAGGACAATAACTTAATGGTAAATCTGTTAATCCAATAGACTTTTTATAAACAGTTTTTACGTTATTCATGTTTTTCACCGCCTATTATTTCTAAGACTTTATTTGCGATTTCTTCAGCCTCAGGAACAACTCCACCAACTCTTCCAAAGAAGCTAATTGGAAGTCTACATTCATTTGCTATAATTACGTCATCTAACATTTGACCAGTACTCATTTCAACTACTAATAAGTTTTTAACTGATGATGGTAAATTTTTAAATGCTAATTTTGGATAAGGGAAAATTGTGATTGGTCTTAGGATTCCACATTTTATTCCTTTTTCACTTAAAATTTCAATTGCTGTTCTTGCAATTCTTGAAACACTTCCATATGCTACTATTGCAATTTCTGCATCTTCCATATTTACAAGCTCATATCTTTGATGATTTTTTCTCATTTCATCAAATTTTGCCTTTAGTTTCATATTATGATTTTCTAAATCGTAAGGATCTAGATATAAACTATTAATTACATTTTTTTCTCTCTTTGATGTATCTCCATCCGCTGCCCAATTTTTAGGTTTTAGATCCCATTTCGGAACTTCTTTGTCTAAATCAACAGGCTCCATCATTTGTCCAATAAGTCCGTCAACAGCTATCATTACAGGGTTTCTGAAATAGTCTGCTATATCAAATGACTCCTTAATTAGGTCTACTGCTTCTTGTAGAGTTTCAGGTGCTAAACTATATAAATAGTAATCCCCGTTACCTCCACCTCTAGTAATTTGTTTATAATCTGATTGACTTGGTTGAATTCCTCCAAGTCCGGGTCCACCTCTCATAACATTAATTATTACACCAGGAAGTTCTGCTCCTGCCATATAACTAATACCTTCTTGTTTAAGTGCTATCCCAGGACTAGATGAAGATGTCATTACTCTAGCTCCAGCTCCAGCTGCTCCATAAACCATATTTATTGCAGCAACTTCACTTTCAGCTTGAACAAATATTCTTCCATTCAAAGCCATATGTTTTGATAAATACTCAGGAAGCTCATTTTGTGGTGTTATAGGATAACCATAAAAAGCATCACATCCAGCTTTAATTGCAGCTAGTGCCATTGCTTCGTTACCTTTCATTAATACTTTACTCATTATTTTGCCTCCTTAATATAGCGCTCAACTGTTATTACTGAATCTGGGCACATCAACGCACAAAACCCACATGCGATACATTTGTCAGGATCCGTTGTAATTAACGGTGTATATCCTTTACTGTTAGTAGTTGTTTCATCTAATGCAAGAATGTTAACAGGGCAGTACGAGTTACATAACGCACACCCTTTACATCTCTCTGTATCAATAATTATTCGTCCTTTAGCCATTTTTTTCCTCCTATAGCCATCTTTTAGCAATGTGTCTTGTAAGAACAAGTCTCTCGCCTAAAAAATCATTTTTGTATTTCTCATCATTATTTTCTTCTATAACTGTATATAAGATTGGTATATCTAATATTTTACTTACTTCAATTAAAATTTGTTCACCTTCAATAATGTATTCCTCTAATGTTTCATTCATCAGGTTTGTATTATTAATTAACCCTGTGACCTTTAGTTGAGTTTCAGCTTCATACATTGAAATAGTTTGTAGAATCTTCTCTACATCACTAGTTTCAGGCCTAAAAATGTTAACTGTACATAAGAAATCAATTTCATTTACATCTTTAACTCTATCAAGAAATTGGATTAATACTCTAGCACCATTCTCCGTACCGCCTAAATCATAAATTGCAGTTATGTTGGGATTTACAAAAGGTACTGCGCCTTCGCCAGAAACATACGGCAAATCACTCCCAAGCATTCCTTTGACTGTAGATTCAACTAAATGAATATCGTGTGCCTCAAGCAACTTATCCAAGCTTCTTGATCTGAAGTATGGATTCACTATATCTAAGTCTACTAGATAGTCTATTTTTTTTTGAATTGCTAGGTTAACACTTATCTCACTCTTTCCACTTCCATAGTGTCCAGAGATAATAGTTATTCTTTTCATATTATCAGTCGGAAATTCACCAAAAAAAATCGGAATTTCCTTCCTCCTTTATTGTAAAATTATCACCATCTATATGAAAGCGCTTTTACACAAAATTATTATACCATTTCCACAAGGTATTTTCAACTTTTTAGCAAAGTTTATTTTAAATGATTCTTAAACATAATATCTGTGCCACTTAGAGCAAAAAGACCTATTAAAGGGATATATTCACTAAAAGCAATATTTGCACTTTACTCTTTTGAAACTATTTTCACAAGTAAAAAAGACAACCCTACAAATAGTCAATCAATAATGTAATCGAGAGAAATAATCCTAGTATCCCAATCTCGCTAACTTGAAAAAATGGATATAGAAAATCATCTGTGACAAATCCATGGATATCAGCAAATAGTAAATACATTAATGGATATGTAATCCACAACAAAAAAATTGCTCTGTACTGTGAAATATCTCAAAAAAATACCTCAAGAAACGAAAAAACAGTTATTAGTAAAATAAGTTTCTTTTTCATAGTGATCACTTACTCTAGTTATAACAAAAAAACAGTTCAAATGAACTGTTTTTAGATAACAATATTTACTAACTTATTAGGTACCACTATTATTTTTCTGATTGTCTTTCCATCCAATATGGCTTTTATCTTATCTGTGCTCTTAGCAAGCTCTATTACTTCCTCTTTAGGTGTATCTAATGATAGATTAATCTTATCTCTTACCTTACCATTAATACTGACCACCATTTCAACAACAGATTCTACTAATTTGTCTTCATCGTGCATTGGCCATGGTGCATTAACCATGTCTTCACAGTGACCAATTCTTTGCCATAGTTCTTCACAAATGTGAGGAGCGAACGGGTTAACAATTTTCAGTACAGTCTCAAAATCTCCCTTATATATATGCTCTTGTTTGCTTAATTCATTAACTAAAGTCATCAGTTTGGCTATCGCAGTATTGAATTTTACATTCTCAATATCTTCACTTACATACTTAATAGTTTTATGTAAAATCACTTGATAGTCATCGTTCTTTTTATTACTAATTTTATCTTCAAGTCTGGCTAGTTTTTCTAAAAATCTTCTAGCCCCTTTTACTCCATTATCATTCCATGGAGTTGATTGTTCATAGTCCCCTATAAACAAAGTATAAACTCGCAAAGTATCTGCCCCAAACTCTTTAATAATTTCTAACGGATTTACAATGTTTCCTTTTGATTTACTCATCTTATTACCATCCGGCCCTAAGATGAAACCTTGAGCAGTTCTTTTCATGTATGGTTCTTCGGTAGGTACTGCGCCGATATCATAAAGAAATAGATGCCAAAATCTTGAATATATGACATGTCTAGTAACATGTTCCATTCCACCGTTATACCAATCTACTCCCATCCAGTATTTTAGCTTGTCAAAATCAGCTAATACTTTAGAGTTTCTCGGATCAATATATCTTAAGAAATACCAGCTTGATCCAGCCCATTGAGGCATTGTATCTGTCTCTCTTTTGGCTAAACCACTGCATTTAGGGCAGGTTGTATTTATAAAATCGTCTATTAGAGATAAAGGACTTTCTCCTTCATCACTTGGCTCAAATTTTTCGACTTCAGGCAATATTACAGGAAGGTCTTCTTCAGGAACATGCTGCATTCCACATTTATCACAATGAATTATCGGAATTGGTTCTCCCCAGTATCTTTGGCGGTTAAAAGCCCAATCCTTCATCTTATAGTTAATCGCTTTCTTACCGATGTTTTTCTTCTCTAGAAACTCAATAATCTTGATTTTAGCTTCTTCAACACTTAACCCGTTCAATATTCCACTATTCACAAG
>CAYYOU010000112.1:0-4722 GCA_964473425.1 uncultured Candidatus Izemoplasmatales bacterium
AATGATTTTTGTTGAGTGGTGTAACAAAATGTTATATTAGTAACATAAAACTTGTTACAGATATAAAATTATGTTACAATATATTTACTAAGGGGGTATCTTGTAATGAAAATAGACATAGTATTAAGATACATTGGATTTTATTTTGAGGTTAGACAAATTAATGAAAGAGTTGATACAAGTATGCTTTCAAACAATATTAAATTGAGATTTCAATTTAATCTGTTAATGATTAGCAATCATAAATTTTTATTATTGAGTTCTTTAGATAGTGAATATAGTATTGAGAACTTATTAAAAGTAAAAGAACAGATAAGAAATTTGTTTGGGTTAGATGTATTATTTAAGTATAAGAGATTATCAAAATACGAAAGACAATCACTTGTAAAGAAACGCATCTCTTTTGTTGTTCCTAATAGGAATATTTATATAAATGAATTAGCTTTGCATTTTGACGAAAGAGAAGAAAGAAGAATTAATACTAAAGATAAACTATCTTTGGGTGCTCAAAATATATTATTGTACATATTAGTAATTAAAAAAGAATCTATTTCAAGCTCTGAATTACAAGTTGATCTAAATGTAAACAAAATGTATGTTTCAAGAGCAGTAAATGAGCTAGCAGATTATCATCTTATTTCTATAACAAATGAATTTGGAATAAGTCGAATAAGATTAAGTGAAACAAAAGTTAATATTTGGCAAAAAGCGATGCAAATAATGCAAAATCCGATTATGGATATTGTTCATATTTATCCGAAGGGATTTCAAAAAGTTTCTGGTGCATTCACAAAATCAGGAATGCATGAATTATCACGAATAAGTATGTTACAGGATGATGAAAGAGTTTATGCAATTGATAGTAGTAAGTGGAAAATGTTAAAGAACGAATTTGAAGAAACATATGATGGGAATTTTGATGCAATAAAGATAGAAATTTGGAAATCAAAAATACCTATGTATATCAACCATATTAATCCATTAGCACTGTATTTTTCAATAAGCGATGGTATTGCAGAAAGAACATTTGAGGAATATGAAAATGTATTGAGTGAAGTTTTAGGAGGGTATGTAAAATGGTAAGAGGATTAGAATTGTTCAAAGATTACTTTAAAGACTATCAAGACCAGTATGTGCTAATTGGAGGATCTGCTACATTTCTTAATTTATCAAACCATGGGATTAGATTTAGAGGGACAAAAGATTTAGATATAATAATTATTGCTGAAGCACTGACACAAGACTTTATTGATTTCTTTTGGGATTTTGTAAAGGATGGTGGATATACTTTTCTTAATCCAGAAGGTAATCCCTCATTTTTCAGATTTACCAAACCGACCAAAGAGGAATATCCATTCATGATAGAAATATTATCTAAAACAGGTAAGGGAATAAAAATTCCTGATGAAGTAAAGGTCAAACGTCTATCAATTGATGATGAAACTGTAAGTTTATCAGCGATTATGATAGATGACGAATATTATAAAATGATATTAGAAAATGTAATTGATTTTGAAGGGATCAATGTCGTTAATGAATTGTGTTTGATAGTTTTGAAAATAAAAGCTTATCTAAATCTAAAAAAAAGTAAAGATAATGGAGAAAATATTAAAAGGTCAAACATAAATAAGCATAAAAATGATGTATTCAGACTATCTCAAGTACTAAAGGGAAATGAAGATTTTTATGTTTCTGAATCAATCAAGCATGATGTTGATGACTTTCTTACATTGATGATTAATACAGAAGTTGATCTTAAAAATTTAAGTATTCCAGGATCTAAGGAATATTATATAAATCAATTGTTACTTATTATAAAACAGATTGTTTGATTATTTTAAATGTTTCAAGAAAATAAAAATGATGAAATATAATTTCATCATTTTTAACTATATCTATCATGCTTATCTTCTTCATCGTCCCATGCATCATAATCTTCAGGTTTGATGGTATAATCGAAAGTTTCGTATATATTAGTTTCTGGTTGTTTTATTTTGTTTCTTTTTATGAACATGTAGCTTAATATGAATCCAGTTACTATTCCACCAATATGCCCTGCTATACTAATTCCTGGCATTAAGAATGTAAAGACGATATTTATCAATACTAGTCCTCTAATACTTGAAGAATCTTGAGCACTTATTAAATCTCTTCTATATATTGTGAGATATACCAAACTACCAAGAGCACCAAAGATTGCTCCACTTGCTCCTATAGTTACATTGTTAGAAGTTAACACTACAAGTATACCACTACCTATTCCACTTAAGAAATAAATCATTAAGAATTTCTTTGTTCCAACTAATCTTTCAAGTGCACTACTTAACACATATAGTCCAATCACTGCATTGGATATAAAATGGATAACACTACCATGTAAGAACATACCGGAGATTAATCTCCAATATTCTCCATTCTCAACAAGTGGAGCCCATATTGCTCCAAGCTTTAATAATGTATATACATCGAACCCACCATATGCAAATGTTACTAAAAGCATGAATAGATTTACTAATATAATTATTGATGTTGCAGGTGCTTTCTTAAAGTAGTCTTTTAAATCTCCATTACGCATAAATATTGACATATGTACTCCTCCTAAAACTTAAACTTCTTAAATAAGAATGGATATATTCCAAATCCAACAAATGAGATTAAGAAGTATCTAAATAGATTTAATATATTCATTAAAGTTGTTCCTTCATCAGCAAATATCCCAAACAAGATTTTAAATCCTTGTTGGATCCCTACCATTATGATTAATCCTAAAACAACTCTTAAAACTTTATGAATGACTTTGACATTCATGTCAAAGTTAATATATTTCTTTTCAATCATAATACCAAAAACAAATCCAATTAGCAAACCATAACTCTTAAAGAAATCTTCACCATTAATAAAAAATAAAAATGGGAAAATTACTATTAATATTATAACATATAATCTATGTAGTTTCGCTGTATCATCAAACAATTTATTAAATACAAGAAACGCGCCATAAGCAATTGATATTCCTAAAATTGCAGCAACAACTACATCTTCTAAAAAGTGAACTCCTAAATACATTCTACTTAACATCATTAACAAAACTAAAACAGAAGAAACATAAAACATTACTTTCTTCTTTGTATAGAAAAATCCACTAAAGAGTACAGTGCTGAAATTTTGAGTGTGTCCGCTTGGGAAGGATTTCCCAAGTGAAGTTTCAGGTCTAAGGTTCTCAACTAGCTCAGGGTATTTTTGAAAGGGTCTAGGTGCACCTACAATATTCTTTATGATAGTATTCACAGTCGCAGATAAACCTAGAGTGATTGCCATGAACTCACCCATTTTTTTATCATACGTATAATAGATTATCCCAAACAATAAGATATAGACATATTCTTCTCCTAAGAATGATATGAAACTAAAGAAAAAATCAAAGAATCCATTTCTAAGTTCCTGCATAAACATTACAATATCGATAGTCAATTAAATCACCTCTTCAGAGTATATTTTACAGTGTTGAAAGGAATTATACAATAGAATAACATGTAATTATTTATGTAAATCTGGGATTGTATTACAAATTTACATAAATTCATTGACATATTTAAACAATTAGTATAAAATGGAATTGAATTCCGTAATTGCATAAAATAAATTTTACAATTTTAAGGAGTGTTAACATGCTATATGATAGAACAATATCTAAAACAATAATATCATTAATCTCGCAGTATCCTGTTATTATGTTGACAGGACCAAGGCAAGTTGGAAAAACAACTACATTAAGGAATTTACAAACAGATATTGATTACAAATATATTACGTTAGATAATCCGTTAATTAGAGCAGAAGCTAAAAGTGATCCAGAATTATTCATACAACGAAATAAACCTCCATTAATAATAGATGAGATACAGTACGCTGAAGAACTTTTACCATACATAAAAATCTTTGTTGATGAAATGAGGATAAATGGAGAGAACCCAAACGGATTATTTTTGCTTACAGGATCTCAAATGTTTCAAAGCATGAAAAATATTTCTGAATCACTCGCAGGGCGAGTTGCGATAATTAATTTGATTGGTCTTAGCGCTAGTGAAATAGAACAAGTAGAAGAAAAAAAATTTATGCCTACATTTAGTCATATTGAAAAAAACTATAAGAGGTATGACACAAGTGTTAATGAAGTTTTCGAAAGAATAATAAGAGGATCATTTCCTGAATTATATAGAAATAAAAATATGGATTACGGAATGTACTACAGTAGTTATGTTCAAACATATTTAGAAAAAGATATTAGAGATGTATTAAAAATAAAAGATGAAATGAAATTCATTAGATTTTTATCTAGTGTTGCAGTTAGATCTGGGCAAGAACTCGTATATGAAGAGTTAGCCAAAGATGCTGACATAGACTTAAAGACAGCAACGAGTTGGCTATCTGTTATGATAACTACAGGATTAGTTTATTTACTAAAACCGTATTTTAACAATCAAATTAAGAGGATTGTTAAAAGGCCTAAAATATATTTAATGGATACTGGACTAGCATGCTATCTTGCAAGGTATACTGACGCATCGACACTTGAGGTAAGCCGATATTCAGGTCAAATATTTGAGACATATGTTGTAACAGAAATTTTAAAAACGTATATTAATAAAGGAATTAATGCAAACATATATTATTTGCGTGATTCAAATCAAAAAGAAATTGATATACTCATTATTGAAAACA
>CAYYOU010000113.1:0-4712 GCA_964473425.1 uncultured Candidatus Izemoplasmatales bacterium
AGCAAAAGGTACTACTTCTGAGACTGGTATTGTTGAATCATTCTTTGCTAATCCTTTTGGTCCACATCAAAGAAAAGAACAAACAAACAAAATTATTGATTCAGTATT
Source organism: uncultured Candidatus Izemoplasmatales bacterium (assembly GCA_964473425.1). GTDB lineage: Bacteria > Bacillota_I > Bacilli_A > Izemoplasmatales > Izemoplasmataceae > JAFGXW01. Next base: position 109 of record CAYYOU010000113.1, read on the forward strand.
CTCTAATCTATTTGATAACAATATTTTAGTAGGTGAGATTTATACAATGTTAGCAATTGATGGTTATGAACAAAAAGGTCCAAAGAAAGTGGCTACTAAGTTGTTTGATTGGATTAATGAAACAGAACTATAATAGACATCATAAAAGGCAAAACTAAGAGTTTTGCCTTTTAAATATATTTTGGTTCTGTGACAAGGATTCGGGTAGAACCCATTTTTTTTACACTTACTCCAAAAGAAAAACCGTAATGTTTAGAAATCATAAAGATTTCATTTTTTTACAGCCTCCTCCTCATTTTTCTAGCGCATCTATAACTTCTTTAAAAGACGTTTTTACAATCAATTCCCATATGATTCTTTCAGTTTTTTTTCTAAATAAATTAGTTGACAAATTTTCTTGCTCAATAAACTTATTTATTAAAGCATTTCTTACTTCATTGAGTTTGATTCCTCTTTCAGGCCCACGAATATCATCATGCTGTAGACGATTAATAAGCTTTTCAATTTCATTTATTTCAACAATTTTCGAATTACCTTTAAATACATACTCTACAATTAGTTCAAGTTGATATCCAACTAGTGCCCAAGAAGATTTATTTCGTCTTGTTATGTTTCTTAAGTATAATGCTTGGAAATCTTTAGCAATCTGATACATTCTATCATTTTCTTCAATACTTTCAATCTTCCTTATAAAATCAAGCATATCTTCATATAGTATGAGGGAATCAAAAACAATATTATGAATCTTGCACTCTTCCTTAGCAACTTCATCATATTTTTTTCTTATAATATCGACATCACTAATGAATTTCTCTTTATTAGAGAGAAACAATGTTATTACATCATATAATTGTTTATATTGTTCATCCTCTCTGCTATAAGATATCCCTATTGTGTTCGGACCTATTGTTGTCATTTTATCAGCAATGAGATGATTAAAACAAAGAATATTAAATGTTCTTTTCGTTTCTAATGCGAACAATCTGTGACCTGTAATTTTTTCTATTAGATATTGCTTTTTTGAATATATAAATTCAACTTTTACTTCTTGCTTTCCTCTAGTGGAATATAAATCTTGACTAGAACAAATAGTTGGAACTCTCACAAAATATGTATCAAGATTGTCTAATCCCAATTTGGGTTTTTTAGGAATATACTTTTTAAAAATAAAATAATCTTCTCCCCCATGTAAATTGCTTTCAATTTGTTTTATTGCAGAAGATACTTCTTCTCTTGATGATAAGCATATCATATCAATGTCAATGCTAGTTCTTTGATATTCAATAGGTATATGAAATTGAGTAGCAGCTCCGCCCTTAAGAATAATGTTATCTCCTAGTATCTTTTGTAACTGCAAAAAGATTTCTAAGTCCCAAATAAATAACTCAAATTTTTGTTTCGACTTAAAATTACCTAGTTCCATTCTCTTCTCAATTACTTCTTTACTAAAATATTTCTTCTCTAAAAGAAGCATTTCTTCATTAGTATAATCCATCATTTTCCCCCATTATCATATGTTTCATAAAGGATTTTGTTTTTTCAGTATATTTATCTAACCCTATAATCCATTCCATTTCCATTTGAATTCCTCTGTCTTTCGCAGCTTTCTTAAATCTAAAATTTGTAATATGCTTATTTCGTACTAAATTTTCGTATATTCTAACTAATTCTTGGACTGATAAAGGATATTCTAATCTTGTAACAGCATAATACAGATCAACAAAGCTCTTTTCTTTATCTGCAATATTATCAGTCGATAATGAGAAATTTTTCCCTCTAAGAAGGATTATATCAATATTTCTATTTAGATAATTATTTTTAATAATTCTATTATTTTTCTCTTCAATAACAAGTAATCCTTTTTGTGAGAAAACATTGAGGAATTGTTGAATACCATCTTTTTCAGTAACTACTATCGTGGGAAAATCTTCTGGCATATGAAGAAGTTCTCCAGAAAGTCCATCGATTCCTGAAATATAGAAATGAAATCCATAATTTTGTGCTTCTTCGTATATATCCCTCGATTTAAAATTCAAATAATCATATCCCATCGATATATTCTTACTTGATTCATTAATTGTATAATACCCATATTCTTCTCTATATAAAAGTCCCATTTGCACAAGTTTATATAGTGTCCAAGATACTGTTTTACGTTTCATTTCTGGAAATAAATCATATATTTCCCTTGTTCTAGTATCACCGTTTTCACAAATATAGTTTTTTAGTTTTTCAAAAAATATATCAATTTTTTTCTTTTTTTTCTCTTCCATCTTAATCTTCCTTTCAATAAATATCAGCAAAATATTTATAGCAAAATTTAGTTTTGTCCATCACCTTTGGTTATATTGTAACAAAATCTTTTTAACAAATCAAGATTTTGTTAAAAAGATTTTGCCACTCATGTAAAAAAATACCCTTATATTTTCGACAGTCTCCTGTACAAATATTAAGGGTATTGTTTATTGAAATAACTCTCTATTCAAATCATTCAGTAGCATTAACAATTCTATCAATTGTTGAAATGTTTCCACTTGAATCAGTTGCCATGTATGTAAGAGTGTATCTTCCTACTTTTTTGATATCTACAGTATCATCAGATGTATACGTTATTGTTTCTAATGAATTATCTTCAACTATTATCCCTGCATCAATCAATTCTTCTCATAGGTAAACTGTATCTAATTATGGATTAGATGAGAATCCTTCTTCAAAAGTTATTATTGTATCAAATGTTGTCTTCCAACTTTAAAATGTTTCTTTGATTGCGTGTGATAGTATTTCACTTTGAATATTAAGAATCAATCATTATTTAAAATATTTTCGGTATTTTATTTCACTTACCGTATATATTTTAAATAAAGACTGACTTTCAATTTAAGATTTTCTCTTAAGAAGGTCCAATATACTGGGATTAAAAAGCAGGTGATAATGTAGTTCAATTGGTATATTGTATTTCAAACTATTGTTTAATAATTCAAGATCAAATGAATGATGATCTATTAACTGTATCCACTGTTTCATCGATTCATGTTCAGGATGATCAGGATTGTTACAAATCGTTAGAAAATTTTCGTACCCGAGAATCCCACCAACATCTTCTGGAATATTGTCTCCTTCAAAGGAGATACATTTTGGAATGATTTTATGTGGAGAATGATGTGTCATTCTACAGAAGATATGATGAGTCCAATCATCACCAAAGTCATAGTTATAATCCCATTCCATCCAGTTCATGAACGCTTCATCCAGTGTTAAAAGCCTAGAATCCAAGTAGTCATCATTGAGTTCTGCTAGATCTTCAGGTATGGCATAGGCTTCACTGCTGTTATCGTTAAAGAAATCGTGTAGATGTATATTTTTCCAGCCAAATGCTTTTTGTATGACAACATGGAGATCGTTCAAAGTATAATGACTAGGAACTAATAATCTTCGAAGAATCTTGCCTTCTTCCAGTTCAATTGCAACATCGACTTCATGTCCAGTATAGGATACGGGTGCAGGTATCCACTGCTTTAGTAAATCCTTCATCAAAGTGTGAGGGTCATTTTGTTTACGGTCAAGCAAATGATTCACACGATGATTAATGATTTTTTGGTTTCTTTTGTGTTTATCTAGATATTCCAGATAAGAATACATAGATTGTTTCCTCAAAGTCGTTTTAGCGATAATACTCTTATTGGATGTCTTTCCAAAGGAGAAATCTCCCAATCGTAAAACAAATTCATCTATTGCGGTGGTGGTAAAACCGTCAAAACGTAATGATTCTTGCAAAACATCTATAAAAATGCTGTTTAGATTCTTAACATCACTTTTCTTCAAACCATACAAAAATAAGGTATAACCTGTTTCAACATGGCAAAAAACGAGCATCTTTTTCCGATTAATAGTATCAATAGTCACATGCCATGTGTCTATTGTTGGTGTCTCAACAGATTTGAGCCCTTTGACTTGAAACATATCTTGCACTTTTTTCGTTAAACATAAAATCATACAATCAATCCTTTCCTTCTTTACTCATCCTCTTCGAATGCTTCAATTATCTCATAAGGAACATATGTATAAAATGTATCGACAAACATCTCTAATGCTTCATCAAATAAATTATTTGATGAAAAGATTGTGTTGTAAATTCGGATGATGTCCTCATGTTGGTCTAAATCAACAGCAATCTTACTGGCACTGTTTAGAATTTGATCAGTATACTCAATCAAATCCTGAGGACATTCTGAATAGAGATCTAATTCCTCGAAGAAATAATCTAAACATTCAAGCGATAGTTTCAATAAATCGCTATTATCTGTACAAGTATGAGAATATTCCAAATAATGATGGTATGCTTTAGTATAACTTCCCATATGGTTTTCTACTTCTCTTTGTACTTTACGTAATGTCTTTTCCCATTTAGGATTTTTATTATTGTGTATATTATTTAGTAATACTTCGTTTTCTAGATTGAATTCTAACAACTTCTCAATGATTGAAATGAGTTCATCTTTGGTCATCTTCTGATATTTCTTTTTATCCATTATAGATATTCCTTTCAGTTTATAGCATATTTATATCATTTATAATTCAGTTTGACATTAGTTCAATTCATTCTC
>CAYYOU010000114.1:0-4664 GCA_964473425.1 uncultured Candidatus Izemoplasmatales bacterium
TAACATCTCTATAGCAGCTTTAGATCCTAAATATGAACCCCCGATTCCAATAACGATTAATACATCAGAATTACTTCTAATTCTTTGTGCTGATTCTTTTACTAACAAAAATTCTTTTTTGTCGTAATTTATAGGTAAATCAACCCACCCTAAAAATTCATTTCCTAATCCACTCTTTTTATGTAAAGTATCGTGAGCAGTTTTTACCTCATCTTCCAAACGAGAAAAATCACTCTTATCTATGAATTCTAGCGCTTTACCGTAATCTACTTTTAAAAATTTAGCCATATTTATACCTCCTATATCTCGCTTAAAATATTATCATAAATCTCTAAAATTGTATATAAAAACCCCACATAATACAATAAAAAACGATGATTAATCATCGTTTTTTATAATATAATTTTCAATCCAATCATTAAGTTCTTCTTTTAAAGGTTCAAATCCCGCATCTAATTCAATGTTATATCTTTTCTTTTTTTTATGCAATGCCTTATAACTTAAACTAAGTCTATTGTTAATTACATCTAAAACTTTTAAATCTATAACATCTCCTATGTTTACGTAATCTTCTATACCACGTACAAAACCATCGCTAAACTCTGATATATGAATAAGTCCTATGTAGTCTTTATCCACTTTTACAAATGCACCATATGGTTTTATTGCAGTAATCTCACCTTTAATAATGCTTCCTAACTCCATTATTAAAACACCTCATTTTTGATTACTCATAAATAGTATAGCAAATATCCTAATAACTTAAAAGTAATAATATAAAAAGAAAACCAATAAACGGTTTTCTTTTGACAAATATGTCTAAATATAGCGATTTCCTATTATTAATGTTAAATATTTTCTACTCCAATTATACCAGGCACCTCTTCCAAAAGGATTGCTTCAATACCATCTTTCAATGTTGAGTCTAGTGCGCCACAACCAACACATGCCCCAAGCATCTCGACATATACAATGCCGTCCCTAAAGCCTATATACTTAACATCTCCACCATCTCTTTGGAGATAAGGTCTTACTTTGTGTAATATTTCTTTAACTTGTTTCTCAACTAGAACATCATCCATTGTATTCACCTCTTATCTAGTGCAATCATATTATACAATAACTTTTATTAAAGGTTAATTAATACGCTAATAAAAAAATAAGGATTACTCCTTATTTAATCGTTTAAGCACATAATACGGTGCATTAGGGGTACAAGATTCAATTAAGTAATCCGGGATAGTTTCGTAATTAGCATTGGTAAACCCTTTAAATCTTAACATTTCAGAACTATAATCCCCAACAATGTAGATATATTTATCTAAATAAGGAATATATCGATCATTAAAAGCCTTTACTTCAAGTGCTTCTCTGTAATCTTTTACAACATCAAAGTTTCCATGTTCAGTTTCAATCATTATTTTTTTGCCTCCTCCAGATATTTTCTTCTATATTCTTTAACTTCATCTTTTCTCAAATAAACTAATACTGTAATACCAATCAATACTATTATATAGAAGAAAATAGAAAAGTAAAACACATATAGCTGATTAATTTCAAATAAAAAGTAAGTATTTCTTTTCTTTTTTCATAATAATTAGCTAATACTTATAGTCGTCTTCATTATAAGAGTATTCATCTTCCTCTACTGTTTCAGCTCTTTTCATTTCTACTTCTTTTATAGGTAATACAAGTCCAATTACTAAATATAAAATAATAGGAATACCAGTAGTTAGAGCCACCAATACAGTTATGATTCTAATAACACCAACATCTGTCCCTGTGTATTCAGCAATACCTGAACATACTCCAAGTATCATCTTGTTTTCATTTACTCTATATAGTCTTTTTTGTGTTTCCATTACGTTCACCTCATCTGCATTATAATTTTTTCATTGTCTTTTCTAATAATACAATACTTTCAGTCATAATAGCTTCTTTTCTTCCAACTATTCCAACTTTTTCACTCGTTGTTGCTTTAACACTAACCTGATTTATCTCTATATCTAGTAAATTTGCGATATTAACACGCATTTCCATTATGTGTTCACTAAGTTTAGGTTCTTCTAAAAACACCGTTGAATCGATATTAATAACCTTATACCCTTGTTTCTTTACTTCACTCATAACTTTCTTAACAAGTAAACTAGAGCTTATGCCTTTAAATTCCTCACTAGTATCTGGGAATAACTTGCCTAGATCTCCCAGTGCCAAAGCGCCAATCAAAGACTCACAAACCGTATGAAGCAAACAATCTCCATCGCTATGTCCTACACTTCCAAGATAATGATGGATATCAACTCCACCAATAAGCAATTTATTACCTGGTTCTAACCTATGAATGTCTGTACTATGTCCTATTCTCATTTAAAATCACCTCTAACAATTTTATATCTTCTTTAGTAGTAAGTTTTATATTTCTATAGTCTCCCTCAACAACGAAAGCATTAATACCTAAGTACTTATCCATTAAAATGGTGTCATCTGTTCCTATAAAACCATCCTTAATGGCTAATTTATGCGCTTTAAGTAACAATGATTTATTAAAAGCTTGTGGGGTTTGAACTTGAATCAAAGAATTTCTATCAAGCGTCTTAACAACGCGGTTTCCCTCGACTATTTGGATAGTATCCTTGACTTTAACCCCAAGTGTGATAGAAGAATATTCAGATAATTTTGTACAAATATTGGATATTGAGCGTCTAGATATAAATGGTCTAGCTGCATCATGAATCAATACATCGTCATAAAGAGCTATACCAAGAGCATTAAACGTACTTTCTTGTCTTGTTTCGCCACCCAATATGATCGATACACCTTCATCAATAAATTTACTAGAAACTTCAGAAATATCGTCCTTGGACACAACTAATATTATATCACAACAATTAGGATCTTTCTTAAAGAAATTTATACTATATTCTAAAACTGTTTTACCGTTAATGATAAATAAATTCTTATTCATTTCCAAACCAGTTCTAACACCTTTTCCAGCGCTTAAAATTATTGCTGAGTACTTCATAATATTCTCTCCTTTATAACAAGTATGTATATATACAATTTTACATTATTTTTTAACATTTTACAAAAAATATTTACGAAAATATATATAATAAATTAAATCTAACCCCATCAAAAATTAAATGATGAATATGATATCCTAAATCACTAATATTTTAGAGTACTTTTTACGGACTAAATATATTGAAATGATAAAAATAAAACAATAAACATAGTCACTTGAATACATTAACTATTTAACCTATTTTTTTTGAGTTTTCCACAATTGTATTCATAAATATTCGTATGAGTATGATTAGATATTATAATAGGAGTTTTTGGACAAAAAAATAATTCATTTTTAATGAGTTTTTCATTAAATTAATGAATTATCTTTTTTCGTAATAATGGTAATTTGCATCATATGATTCTTTAAGTGTAATTTTAAGAGCCTCATTTGCTTCTTCAATAATATCATCAGCATTTTTAGCATTATGACTAGATTGTGAGATACCGAGATTTGGGTATAAAGTTTGGGTTATCCCACCAAAAACCATTTTCATGTTGAATAAGTCGCCTCCATGTTGTAATGCCCGATCAATTAATTCTACCTTTCTTTCATCCTTGACAATTAAGGCAAAATTAATACCTCCTTCACGATACAATCCATGGTTATCTTTGATGAAATTATAGCGTAGTTTTTTAAGGTACTCACCCATCATTAAATCACCTACATCTCTACCATATTTTTCATTGATTTTTGGTATGTTGGTCAATCGAATGTATATGAGTGTAAATGGAGTTCCGACACGAGTTAATTTTTGTATTTCTTCATACATTTTTTTATGACTTGGAAGTTCGTTTAGTACATCAATTTCACTATCTGGAAATTGCTTAATATCCATTGGTTTTATTATTGAAATATACGATGATTTTTTTTGTAAAATTATCTTTCTTCCTACTTCTTTTACCCATACATAATTGTCATTGTTTTTTACCCTATAAGTAGTGGTGTAAATGGGAGTTTTTTTCGTCAATTTTTCAAGAACTTTTTTATATTCGACTAGGTCATCCTTATATATCTTTTCTTCAAATGTTTCTTCGCTAAATATGTTGTTTTCTAAACCAAATATCTCAATAAAGCGATCTGTACCAAAGAAATCTTCACCCTCATCCTTAAAGCACATACCATCATGTAGTATTTCTATAGTAGAAATGAATCTTTTTTGAAGTAGATCAGCCATTTCATTAATTTCAACAATCTCTTTTTTAAGGTCCAAATAACTTTCTGCTGATGTATCTCTTTTGAAAGCACTTGATAGTGTTTTAAAAATCAAAACTACTATAAACGTTCCCGTTAGCCCATAAGAGAAATATTCGAAGTTCTTTGAATCAAGCTCTTTATAGAAATAAAAATATCCAAGGCCCAGAACAAATGTAAAAGTGACTATAAAACTATAGTCAAATTTCTTCTTGTTTGATAATTTCAGTATTACATCATATATTACCCATACTGAAAGAATTCCAATAACAACATAAATGTTCATCTGCATCACCTTTTTGTTATTTATTTATTGTTCCTTTTATATAAGAATTAGGATAAAAATACGTAAGAAATAACCCAAGAATGGCTAAGTAATAGGTTAAAGATGAATAACTTTTAA
>CAYYOU010000115.1:0-4654 GCA_964473425.1 uncultured Candidatus Izemoplasmatales bacterium
TTTTTCTAAGATATACAGATGTTTTTGATTTTTAGTTTTGAAGTCCTCTAGATACCCTGTGAAAAAAGCATCAAAAAGATAGTGACGTTGTTTTGCGATATCAGGGATATCTTTTAATAAAGGATGGTGAAGAAGCATGTTAAGGAACTTAACTTCATTATCCGTGAGTTTTATATGTTTGGTTTTTAATTTGTCGAGTTTTTTGATGTTTTCATTAACATAGTGATGTAATTTCCCATCTGATAATAGCATTTTAAAGTATTTCCTGTTAAGTGATTTTTTCTTCGTTAAAAACAAAATTCTTTTTCCATTGCTCTCTAAAAATAATCTTTTTATAGATCTTTTTTTCCAGAACCATGATTTATTGTATTTATCAATATACTCTAAAAAGTCTGTATTAAATTGTTCAAATTCAATACGATTACTCCTATTAATTTTTGTTTCAAGTTTTAATAATAATGGATAATCGTGACTTATTGTTTCAAATGCCAAATAGTCATTTAGATGATTATATTTGTCAAATGTTTTTTCAATAGAGTCCAATTCTTTAAATACTATTTTCGTAAAAATACTTTTAAATAACTGATGAATTTTCTTTGGACTAAGCTTGTTAATGACATCTTTATCTTTTACATATCTACTATATAATTTATGAACCGGAACATCTTGAATCCTTTGGTTATAAAGTAAGTCAATTGATTTATCAAGTGTCTTTAAGATTTCTTTTATATCCTCTTCCAATTCGTACACATCGTTATTTATTGTTCTTTGTGGTGGAGTTGGATCTATAAATTCTTTTAGTTTACGGTAAAAATCTTGCTTGTTTTCTGAATCATCGATAAATAAAGTATATTTAGAAGCATCTTTTAATCTTGAATAGATTACATCTAACGCTACTTTCTTCTCACTTACAACAAGAACATTTTCACCTTTTAAAACACTTGCAGCAATTAAACTAGTTATTGTCTGGCTCTTCCCTGTCCCTGGTGGGCCCCAGATTACAAGTTTTTGTTCTTTATTTACCAAATCAATAACTTTCTCCTGAGCATAATTCATATCATTGATATATGATAATCTTTTTTCATCCACAGGATCATTAGCGATTTTAAAATTAACATCTTTTTCTGCAGAATATAGATTTGTTTCTTCTATTAGTCCACTTAAAAGATCGTTATATTTGCTTGAATCTAGGATTGAACTCATATCTTTTTGAATCATTGATGAATATAGCTTATACTTTCCGACTGTGATATATTCCTTTACTTCAAAAACACCTTTTCTATGATGTTTTGTGAACTGATCTTTTTGTTCGTTTTTATAAGAGATGTATTTGAAATTAGTTTTTGTATCCTTGATATTTACTCCATTGCTCTTGTAATATGGGATAACAATATCACGCAAAGTACTTTGACTAAATGAAGGAATATATGGCGTGTTTGAATTTATATCATTTTTTTCCATTTTTGAGGTGATTAGTAATAAATCGCGATTAAAAATGATATCTTTATTTTTGTCTTTTTTAATGCTATATTCTCTTTTGTTTCTAGTTAATTTAACAGGAAAATAAAGTAAGGGTGCTTTAATTGCGAAATTATCTTGTTTAAAAACACCTTCAATATATGGGTAGGCAATATATAAATCGTACGAACCTGTTTCTTTTTCGCTCATGTTAGTTTCTCTATATAAAGTCGTGATATGGCTCTCTAGTTTATCGCCATTCAAAGATGATTGAAATTGTAATTTCAATGTTGTAATTCGTTTATTTGTCAAAAAATTGATTAATTCTAAATTGTCATCTAACAAAGATAAATCAAAACTGTTTTTCTTAGTTATCTTCCCCATATATAAATTGGGGTTTCTTCTAGAAATATTTGTTAGACGATCTTTATAGTGGTCCAGTACTTTAAAGGCACTTTTAGATACTAAAACTTCCTTCACAGACTCATTTTGGTGTTTAAGAATCACCTGTAAAAAACGAGTTGCATAGTCATCCATAAAGACTTTTCCAACACCAGAAATAGCTAAAAAGTCACTTATTTTAAGTGGCGTTTTCTTTGATATCTCTTCTAGAACCTTATCTGAACAAACAGTTGGTATTTTACCTGTTCGCTGATTCTCTTCTTCTTTGATTTGATCTCTTAATAAATCAAGAGATTCTAATAATCTGTTTTTTCTAAGTGCCATGACTTCACCTCAATTGGATGCTATAAATAGTTTATCATTATTGTCATAAAAAGCATACTAGATATTTTAGTATCTAATCAGTTTCATTTTTATCTTTCAATCCCTTAAGAAATCTTTTTACATTGTGAAGAAGCGAACTTGAGCTATGTGGGTATTTTAGATAAAAGCGTCTTATACTTCTAGTGTTAGAAATGTAATTTTGAATTTGTTCTAACTCGAAAAGCACTTGTTTTGATACACTTGTTTCTGATATTTTCTTATATCTATTTAAAAGCATTTGTTTTGTTTCAATGATTGATTCCTGTAAATTGCCTTTGTGTTCAGCAAATGCAATTTTTACATCAAGAACTCTTTCATCCAACTTATCTCCAAGTTCTTTACCAAGGCGTTGAATTGTTTCCATAATTTTTTTAACTCTAAATAAATCTCTCAATGTGAATGCTGAATCAATAGTGAAAATTACATAAAATACACTTAGTAATATTATCATATAGTTTGATGATATTGAGTTGTACAAAGAATCAAATGGTGTCCAAACAAATTCTAAAAGGATGTATCCACCAATTCCAAAAAACGCAGTTACAGATAAACTAATCCTTCCTTGAAGATTAAATTTATGAGTACTATAATCCCACCATCTTGTATGGAAAATCTTTTCTAATAGATAACTAGTCACGAATTCCCATGTCGCTGTAATAAGCGCTATGCTAATAATCTTAATCATAACTCCAATGATTCCATCAACTTCATTAAATAAACCAACAAAATAATGAGCAGTTACAATCGCACATCCATAAATAGGAATATATGGTCCATGCAAGAACCCTCTATTCACAAACTTTTTTGTATGAATAGAAACCCATGGTGTTTCCCAAAGCCATCCAACAATCGCAAATATCATAAAGAAATACAAAACATCCATAAATTCACCTTCTATTATTTTCTGAATTAATCCATAAAAAAATCAATTTTTTCTTTATATAACAATAATATAACTGTCTGTGATATTATTGTTAAATTAGTAAGATGTTAATTTTTATTATTTTCATATAGTAGAATAATCAGTTTAGTCCAGGATTCCTGACAAATAAAACTAACTTATTCTGAATAATATATCATTCGATTATATACGTGTTTAAATCCCATTTTCTCATATAGTTTTTTTGCACCTTTATTATCTAGGTCCACATGCAAAGATAATTTTCCATCTGTAATATTTACAGCTCGCTTAATTAACTCTGTCCCAATTCCTCTACCTTTATGCATCCCACTTGTTCCTATATATGCTATATGAAATGTTGGAATAAAGTTATCGAATTGTGTATTGATAATAATACACACACCCAATATTGTTTCATTTTGTTTAGCAAGCAAAATCAAGCCCTTATCTATTGCGTTATTAAGCGCTTCATTCATTTCAATCAACGGATCAGAATAATCTGCTAAGTATGTTTTTGCAATTGTTAAAATTTCTTCTTTAGAATATGTCTGAAAGTCTGTTATTTGCTCAATATCCATACGGCTTCTCGCATCATCTAAAATAATAATATGTGTCCCATTTTCAATATTTCCATCTTTTATTTGTGATAAAAATGCAGCTAATGGATAAGCGTTCTCCGTCGATACTTTAATTTGCTCAACTTGTCTCAATAATTTCTTTGCATCCTTTAATTCTTCTTCGCTTACGGTAATTATTTTACCGTGACTTTCATAGAGGGCTTGTTTAGAAGAATCAAGTAAACTCTGATTTGTATGTATATAAGAAATAATATCTCGACCAGGTGATTCCGATATTAAATCGTTTTCCGCTCTTATTCCGCAATATATCTTTGGAATTGATTTTTCTTTTTCTATCCATTCTCGTAAAAATACATTATACATACTAGTTAACGTATAGCCATGGCTATACTGTGTATTTACAGTATCAATATTTTCTTTCTTAACAATGATTTCTTTCGTTAGTTCTTCAAGTGCCATTAAAGAGATGTTGTTGTTTGTATACCCCTCTACAGCAAGATAGTAATTGTTTTCTTTTGATAGATGTTGCAAGTAATCCATTTTATTGGATTTCTTTTGTTTTCTTGCATCTAATATTGAATCAGAATCAAAGCGAGATGTTTTCCAAGTTTCATGACTAAACCTTGGAATGATTATTTTTAAATCATTTTTATGAGCAAAATATTCAATAGCTTTAATGTAAGCATTTGTGCCATCTGCTAAAATAATTGTCTTTTTATGAGCTAGAGCATCTTTACATAATACCTCTGCTATTCGAGAATTTTTATGATGAGTTGGATTAGCTCCTTCTAATTTTATATAGATTCTTTTTATTTGTAATTTCTTTTCTAGCTTGATCGCTCTGAGTAATGGTGTTCTTCCTGATAGCTTCATCTTTGTCACCCTTTCTTTACACTCCATTATAACAAATAGAAATAACAATTACTCTATTTAGTAAGATTTATCAAGTATA
>CAYYOU010000116.1:0-4629 GCA_964473425.1 uncultured Candidatus Izemoplasmatales bacterium
TACCAGGGTATCTAATCCTGTTTGCTCCCCACGCTTTCGTGCCTCAGCGTCAGTTCCGGTCCAGTTAGCCGCCTTCGCCACTGGTGTTCCTCAATATATCTACGCATTCCACCGCTACACATTGAATTCCACTAACCTCTGCCGTACTCAATTCTGCCAGTTTCAAATCACTCTCCCCAGTTAAGCTGGGGGCTTTCAGATTTGACTTAACAAAACGCCTACGCACGCTTTACGCCCAATAATTCCGGATAACGCTCGCTCCCTACGTATTACCGCGGCTGCTGGCACGTAGTTAGCCGGAGCTTTCTGGTTGAGTACCGTCAGCACAGAATCATTTCCTAGACTGTGTGTTCTTCCTCAACAACAGAACTTTACGATCCGAAGACCTTCATCATTCACGCGGCATTGCTCTGTCAGGCTTTCGCCCATTGCAGAAAATTCCCTACTGCTGCCTCCCGTAGGAGTCTGGGCCGTGTCTCAGTCCCAGTGTGGCTGTTCAGCCTCTCAGCTCAGCTACGCATCGTTGACTTGGTGGGCCGTTACCCTCACCAACTATCTAATGCGACGCAAGACCATCCTAAATCACTGCCCGAAAGCACCTTTAAATATACCGCCTTATGACAATATATCCTATCCAGTATTAGCTCCAGTTTCCCAGAGTTATCCTCGTTTTTAGGGTTGGTTCCTTACGTGTTACTCACCCGTTCGCCACTCACTAGTAAACTAGTTCGTTCGACTTGCATGTATTAGGCATGCCGCCAGCGTTCATCCTGAGCCAGGATCAAACTCTCCATAAATTTATGAATTGTTTAAATCTTTGCTATTTTAAAAATGTATTTATCCTAAACTCAATTTTTACTTGTTCTATTCAGTTTTCAAAGACCTAATTGGTCGCACAATAATATCAGCGTGCGTATAATATTCTACTATAATTAGAATACTATGTCAACACTTTTGATTAATTATCGTGTGTTTTGTATACTTCTTTTTTGCACCGCATTTTTAATGAAAAACAATGGGCTGCAATGAAGAGTATATTATCTTTGCTTATCAATGTCAACACTTATGTAAAAAAAAATTCAAGTTAATTTTTACAAAAATATTTCAATAAATTGAGCATAAATAAACGGTGAATAAAACCCATTTCGGTCTTATTTCGCCGCAATTAAAAGTATATAGAATTCTAGCTAATTTGTCAATAACTTTCTGCTTTTTTTTTATATAAAGTGTAATTTGAATTTTATATCTCTACTTATACATAAAAAGGGACCATTCTAAGGCCCCTTTATTTCTATATTATATATAGTCTAAAATATCTGTCTTTTTAATTAGTACTTTTGTGTCTTTATATCTATCAACAAACTCAACGAGTCCATCAGATGAGTCCTTACCAATTATTACTCTATAAGGTATTCCAATCAGATCAGCATCTTTAAACTTAACTCCGGCTCTCTCAGCTCTATCATCTATTAAAATATTGATGCCTTTCTTTCGAAGATCATTATATATTTCATAAGCTACTGCTTTTTGAGTTTCGTCTTTTGTATTTACTGGTATGATGTGCAATCTAAATGGAGATATCTCTATTGGCCACAGTATTCCGTTTTCTGTTGAGTGTTGTTCTACACTCGCCATTAACGTTCTACTTATACCAAGACCGTAACAACCCATTATCATTGGTTGTTGCTTTCCTTCTTGATCTGTGAATTTAGCGTTCATTGATTCACTATATTTAGTTCCTAGTTTGAAGATATTACCAACTTCAATACCTTTAGCCACCATAAGTGGAGCACCGCATTTAGGACAAGCGTCTCCCTCGTTAAGTCCACTATGTTCTTGATTAGCGGCATATGAACATTTCTCACAATATGTGATGTTGTCTTCTCCTACTTCACTCATAACCATAAACTCATCAGCTTCATCCCCACCAATTTGTCCAACATCACTATTGACAATTCTTGTATCTAAGCCGCATCTTTTAAAGATATCAATGTATGCTTTTGTGAAGAGACGATACCATTCATCAAGTCCTTCGTTTGTAGCACTAAATGTATAAGCATCTTTCATAATGAACTCTCTACCCCTCATTAAGCCAAATCTAGGTCTCATTTCGTCTCTAAATTTAGTTTGAATTTGGTACAGAGCAAGTGGTAATTTCTTATATGAAGTTACATAGTCTCTAACGACTTGTGTAATGATTTCTTCATGAGTTGGCCCTAAACAAAAATCGCGATCTTTTCTATCGGTAAGTCTCATTAGTTCTGGGCCATATTTGTCCCATCTACCTGATTCTTTCCATAAGTCACTTGGTTGCAGTGCTGGCATTAATAACTCACTAGCGTCTATTTTTTCTAGCTCTTCTCTGATAATTCTTTCTATGTTCTGAATCACTTTGTACCCTAAAGGTAAATAAGTATAAATACCAGCAGCAACTTGTTTAATAAGTCCTGCTCTACTCATTAATTTATGACTTTTAACCTCGGCATCTTTTGGTGCATCTTTTAATGTTGGTACAAATAATAAACTTTGTTTCATAATTCACACCCTCTATCTTATATCGAATAATCTTAAAATATCATTAAATGTTATGTAAACAAAGAGCCCCATCAACATAATATACATTGCATAATGTAAAGTGTTCTCCACTCTCTTGTTCGGTTTCTTTGTCGTGATTGCTTCATATCCTAAGAAGACAAGTCTTCCTCCATCAAGCGCTGGTATTGGTAATAAGTTTATAACAGCTAAGTTTACACTAAGTAACGCTGTCCAAGTTAGGAATGAAATAAATCCTGCACTAAGTGCACGTGATGTAATATCGTAAATACCCACAGGACCAGCAAGATCTCCAATGCCTACTTGATCGTTACTAAATAGTAAGTCAAGTGTTGTAAATATCATTGCAGCAGATGCTTTTACATCTAATCCACTTGCTGAGAAGCTTCGAAAGAAGCCAAACTCATAAATTGGACCTATTCCGATAAAACTATCAACTACTTTTAATCCTTGAGAAATTACTAAATCATGATTATAAGGAGTTATTAAGAATGTAATTGTTTCTGTCCCTCTTAATATTTCGATACTCATTTCAACACCATTTACATTATTATTGAAAGCTTGCGCTACATCTGCCCAAGTATTCATTGTAATTGAATCAATGGTCAATATTTCATCATTTTCAAGAATTCCAGCTTTTCCAGCTAAAGTTTCGCTGTTCATTTCTCCAATTATTAGATCATCTATTGATTCACTTTGACTATGAAGTCCAATACTGTAAAAGAAGATTACAGGAGTCACATAAACAGTCTCTTCTGATCCATTTCTTAACACTACAAATTCTACTAATCTATCCGTAGGATCTTCATCAAGAGCTACAGATATGTCATCCCATGAATAAACAGGATTTCCATCCACACTGACTATTTCATCTCCACTCTCTAACGCTTCAGCAGCAGGATAATCAGGACTTATATCACCAAGAACAGTTCCCTTCATATTAGGGAATCCTACTATTAAATTCACTATTAGAAAGATAAAGAACGCTAACACAAGATTCATAAACGGTCCAGCAAACATTGCTAAAAATCTTTGCATTTTTGTTTTTGATTCAAAACTTCTTTCAACTGGCGCGATTTGTAATTCTTTATTTTTCTTAAAGACATAAAAAGCATTTCTCTTCACAGTATACTCATTTAATTGTAAAGGATTGTTATTTTCTCCTCTTAAATCAATATTTGTAACAGTAACACTTTCATACTGTTCATATTTTTCATTTTCGTGGTCAAGAATGATTTTTTCAACATTATTAAATTCATCAAATACTAATCTTACAACTTGTCCAACACTTACTACTTCATTTGAAATTTCTTCTCCTGCCATCATGACATATCCCCCTATTGGGATAGCTCTGATACAGTACAACGTTTCATTTACTCTTTTACTCCAAATTAATGGACCCATTCCAAAACTAAACTCATGACAAAGAATATTAGCTCTTTTCGCCATAATAAAATGTCCCAACTCATGAATTATAATAACTAATCCAAGTACAAATATAAATACAATAATATTAATAATAACCATAATCAACACGTCCTCTAGCTATATTTTCTAAAAATATAGTCTTTCACTATTAAGTCTCTTTCTAATATTTTCTTCAGAGAAATATCTAAATCATTCTTAAACACATTTAAACTTTCTCTTACAATTTCTTCGATTTGTAAAAACATAATTTTACCATTTAAAAACAAGTGTACAGCAGCTTCATTTGCTGCATTCAAAGTAGTAGGATTTAATCCTTTACTTATTCCAGCATCTATTGCCAATTTTAATAATGGGTATTTAGAATATGAAAGTTCTTCAAAATGAAGACTTCCAAGTGCAATCAAATCTAATGACTTTCCATTATATGTATCTCTACACGGGTAGCTAAGTGCATAGTTAATTGGTACTCTCATATCAGGATTACCTAGATGAGCTATCACTGATGTATCATTAAATTCTACCAAACTATGAATAATACTCTCGCGGTGCATAACAGTTTTTATTTGACTATACTCTACATCAAATAAATAATGTGCTTCAATCACTTCTAAGCCTTTGTTCATCATTGTTGCTGAATCAATAGTTACT
>CAYYOU010000117.1:0-4626 GCA_964473425.1 uncultured Candidatus Izemoplasmatales bacterium
CAGATATGGCTCATTGTTGTCAATTATAAATAATAATTATTTAGTCTTTACTTAATTTATACTTAGAATATAATATGACAAAAGATTGTAATATTTAAATAGATTATTAAAAACTCGGTTGAAATATTAAATTAAAGTTAACATACTGCCAATCTGTTTGATTTAAACATCATTACAAATTAGAATTGACTTATAAAATTGTTGAATTTTTATTCGTTAGGAGCTAGCTATGAGAAAGAAATACAGTGCAAAAATGATTATATCAATATTAATTATGATATCAGTAGTACTATCTACTGCTACTTTTGCGTATTGGGCTTCTGAAGTAGAAGGGACTGATCAAACTGTGCAAAGTTCTTTAAATATCGGTTCTGCTAAAGCAGTTGAAACGATGATTTCTATTTCACCAGACACACTATCTCCCTATGGATATCTAGTACCTACGAGCCAATTAGAAAATAGTATAGGCCTTTGCACTGATACAATTGATTTTACTTATCTAGTCACATGGATTGAACAACAAGATGTTACACAAATAAATGGAGAAAATATCATTGGTGCTGTTGCAATTGATATTAACTATGAGATATATGCTGAAGATAGCTTAACACCGTTAGATAAAGAATTATACACTAATATATACGATTTAATTACGATAATTGAATATGAATCAAACCCATCAGAATTATTATTGAACGCAAACAATCTTGAGATTTTTGGGTTTACTGCTTCTTTAAATGAACCCGAAAACAAAACAGAATATGAGATAATTACTAAAAGTACAATACTTTTCTATTTTGAGTTTACAATACTTAGTGCTAGTGGTAGTACAGAACCATTAACTATTTACGGGGATACCTTTTCAGAAATCACACCAAACATTATTAGTGATATTCAGGACAATTTCGAAGAATACGGTTCTTATGGTAGAACATGGGGAGACTATAGATATACAGATTTAGGATTGGAAACAGAAACTTGGAAAACAGCTATACTACATATATATTATACTCCTTCAGGAAGCAGTTTATCTTTAAGCCCTGAGGATGGATATGAATTTACAGTATATAATACAGCTGGTGATGAGTTTTCTATGAAGGCAGCATATAACTGGAATATCATTTATAGTGATCTTGACGGGAATTGGTATTTTCACACAATATCAGCTGAAAATGAAGTTGATATAAGTACACTTGTGGTGGAAGCTATTTAGATAAAGACAAACTTTTTAATTTTAAAATGATGTTAGGGTATGAAAACATTTAATAAGAAAATTGAATATGTTGCGTATCTAGTAATTCTTTTGAAAGTTTAAAATAAAACACGTTGTAAAGAAATTTGATTGTCTTTTTTGATGCGGGGGTGGATTGATAATTCATGTCTCACAAGTGTTAGGGTTATAGTTATTATATTTGTAATAGTATTTCTAATAATATATAATTAAAACAGGGTTATTTACAGGTGATAACTATGGAAATACTAATTTATATTATTGGTGGTATCTTGGCAGGTATTGCTACAGGTTTAATAGGATTGAGTGCTGCAACTATTATAGCTCCTCTTTTCGCTACTTATTTAGGTATGCCAATATATACTGCGATAGGTATAGCACTTGCTAGTGATGTATTCGCAAGTGCCATTAGTACGTTTAATTATTATAAACATAAACATATAAAAATTAAGAAAGCAATGCTGTTTGCAGTAATAGTTATTCTGTTTACTATTTTAGGGAGCTATTTATCAAAAGACATGAATGAATTCAACTTGAATGGAATAATCAACTTTATAGTCTTATTTCTTGGATTAAGATTTATTATATATCCTGTGAAAAGTAATGAAAATTCACTAGCGAAAAACAAAGGTAAAATGATACTACTCAAGACTTTATTTTTTGGAGTTTTGATTGGAATGATAAATGGATATTTTGGAGCTGGTGGAGGGTTATCAATGCTAGCAGTTCTTACTATCATATTTATGTATGATATAAAAACTGCAGTTGGTACAAGTGTAATGATTATGACTGTTACAGCATTTGTTGGAGCAAGTAGTCATATTGTTATTGGTGGAACAAACTGGACAGCATTATTCATTACTGCTTTCTCGGCATTAATTGGAGCGAATATAGCAAGTAAATATGCAAACAAGATAAATGAAATACTTCTCAACAGAATAATCGGAGCACTTCTAATACTTTATGGTATATCGTTAGTTTTGGTTTACTATCTATAAAAAATATCTTCTCAAATTTGAGAAGATGTTTTTTTATATTAAGAATATTACTCCTAATAATAGTCCTAAGAAGGTTCCAACAGCATAACCGATTGATCCAATTATTAATCCTGGAGCAGTTAAACTATCATTTTTAATTTGTTTTGTTATTGCGGGAACAAATGCTGGACCGTAAACCCCTGCGGTTAAAGTAACCATAGTGCAGTCTGCATCAATCTTCAAAAAATAGCTTATTATAGTATGAAGGATAAATATACCTACAGTTATGATTCCATAAAGCACTAGTATGTTTCCAAATAAGCCCTCTAGTCTTGAAAAATCCAAACTAGAAGCTAGTGCAAAACTAAATACTAATATAAAATATTGTCCTACAATACTCATGCCTTTAGTTTCTCTAATTTTCTTATTAAATGAACCAACAATACCTAAAACAGTAACTGTGATCATTAATGAAGGAACTAAAATATCAATCATTGTTCCATCGACACTACCGAGAGCTATCCATATAACAATTCCAACAATTGCACCAACAATTGAAATCATAAATGCTAAAAGCATCGTCATGAGTAATTTATAATTAATAACAAATTCTCTTATGTTTAATTCATCAACATTTTCTATTTCTATTTTTTTATTTGAGTAAATCTTATTATCAGACTTTAAAAACTTGGATAATAGTGGTTTACAAAGTAGTAATAAAAACAAATAGAATATTGCTCCAATAATCATATCAGATAAATTGGCAATACCAATTACTTCAGTTTGTAATCTATAAATATTTGCAAGTGCATTTAAATTAGGAGTTCCCCCAGTGTATAAAGCAATAGCCATACTACTTAGTTCAGCACCATTAATAATAGTTCTACCGTATATGTAAAACGCTAATGAAGTTACAATAATTGCAGATATGATTAATGATCCAAATGACATTAATGTGGTTTTTGAGAGTTTTTTTGCTTCAAGTAAATTTGCACTGAACAATAATAAAGGTATTGCAATCGCAATAGCAGCGTGACTACCAATTTCGCCTACATCAGTATTTAGGGAAAAATCAACGCCTATTTTGTTTAATGCAAATATAATCAATGCAACTAATATCCCAAAAAAGTATGAGCTTCCAATTGTTCCAATCCATTTAGTCAAAGGAAAGTTAGAATACCTAATAATTAGAAAAGGAATAATAAAAATCATCGATACTTGTAATAAAATAATGATCATTTATGTATCTCCTTTCCATATAAACGATAAATCTTTGTAATCTCTCCACCGAATTTTCTAAAAGCATTGATTGGCTTATGATTATCTTCCATCATAGTTCCAGCCTCAAAATCAGTTATCCCGGCTTCGACAAAATCATCAAAAATAACTTTAAACATATGTCCGATTAATCCACTATTTTGATATTCTGGAACGATATATTGTAATTGTCCCCTAGCTTTGGTTATTCTTCTTTTATAAAATAGAATTTTTAAAGGTTGAATTCTGCCTTTTGTTTTCTTAAAAACTTGATTAAAGTCAGGAATAACTAAACAAAACCCTATTGGTTTGTTTGTTTTATTTTCTCTAGCTATTTTAACAAACTTTGGATTTAATAGTGTTTTCATTTTTCTTGCAGTATCCGCAATCAGTTCCATATTTGGAGCATCTTGATAGATTACTTCATTAGTAGCTAATTTCAATATTTGCTCAACATCTTTTAAATCTTTTTCTAGATTTTTATAACTAAAACTATCAATTCTAACATCATGACCTCTTTGGAAAAATTTGCTGAGAGTATTTAGTCTTTTTCTAGATTTATCATTAACATTAGCATTAATCAATACGGTATCAATAGCTTTAGTATAACCATGTTTTTCTAACAATGTAGAATAATAATCATAATTATAAGAAGTGAATATTGAAGGATCAACATTGAAACCTTGAACCATAATACCGCGTCTTGTATCTGGATCAAAAGGACTGAAAGTACCTTCGCTATAGTTGATGTTATTCTTCTTCATATCTTCTTCCATATAATTAAACAATTCATACACTACATTTTGATCATTGATTGCATCAAAGTAAGAGTAGTAACATATTTTCTTTTGCTTTTTTTTGCTGAAATCATATGTAAATAATAATCTACCTACAACTTTTTTATCTTTCATACTTAAGATTGCCTTATAAGATTTCTTATTAACAACAATATCGAATATTTCTTTTTTCTGAACATAAAAAATCGGATAGATATAATTTTTATCATTTTTATACAAATCTTTTATAAAAAAAACGAAGTCTCTTACATTTTTTGTGTTCTTAACTTCTAGTATCATAAAAACACCGCCTTATAGAATCTAATGCTATTATAACATATCAAAACTTGATACAGAATATATTAAATTGTTATTAAAAACCTAG
>CAYYOU010000118.1:0-4581 GCA_964473425.1 uncultured Candidatus Izemoplasmatales bacterium
TTATGACAATACCTGAAGCATGTCAACTTGTTATTCAAGCAGGAGCATATGCTGAGGGTGGAGAGTTGTTTGTATTAGACATGGGAGACCAAGTTAAGATATTAGATTTAGCTGAGAAGGTAATTAGATTATCAGGATTAGAACCTTATAAAGATATCGAAATCCAGTTTACTGGACTTCGACCTGGAGAAAAGATGTTTGAAGAGTTACTTGTAGATTACTCTACTACACTAAAGACTGATAATAATAAAATATTTATTGAACCAAACCACATTGATAAAGAAGAATTAATTTTAAATGAAATCAAGGAAATTGGAGATGCTCTTTTCAATGGGAATAACGGTACTGCAATAAAGCTAGTTAAAAAGTATGTAAAAACTTATGTTGAGAATTAAAAAACTAAAAATATGCAGTAATATTTATTGTTTTCGTATTTTGTCTATTATTGCCACTTTAGTTTGGATGAGCATAATTTATTTTTTATCTTCTCAAAGTGGAATTGAGTCATCTGATTTAAGCTCTGGAATAACTGAAGCAGTTGTACAAATAATAATTCAGTCTTCCCCTACAATAAAACTTGATGAAAGTTTAGTAGAAACGTTTATGAGAAGTATAGGACATTTTTCTCTTTATTTTGTTCTTGGAGTACTAGTTTTTAATTCTGTCTACAGAAAAAGAAAAACAAAAATATATAATTTCTTGATAGCTTCTTCTATTAGTATTCTATATGCAATTAGTGATGAATTACACCAATTATATGTTGATAATCGAGCAGCAGAAGTAATAGATATTATAATTGATAGTTTTGGAGTAATAATAGGCATTAGTATTTATATCTTGTTGCTGTCTTATATAGACTTTAAGAAAAGTAGAAAGCATATTAAAGATTAACGCAACAAAAAGAGACACACTGTTCCGTCATTTACAACTGTCTATTTTATAGTCATCATTATGAAGCGTTATGAAAGGATTACATATTTTTAATAAAAAACTCAAAGCTGTCATTTAAATAATGATTGTTTTTTATTACTTTATTAGTTTTTATATTTTATTAGATATAAAGAGAAATTAGATCCTCTTGCTAATGAATTATTCTTGTTTTGTATTACTTGCCAACTATGTTCATAGTTTCCTTTGACATTTATTTCGCTAGATAAAAGGAAATCTATAAAGTCTTTTTCTTTATCGTGAAATGAATCACTAAATTCATTTGCTTTTTCAATTTTTTTATTCGAAGGCAGATTTCTAATATCATGCAATAAATGGTCTAAATTGCATGACATAAAGAAGATTTTATAAGGAACATATGCGTCTTTAATAATTTCTAGTTTGTCAACTGAAACTAAATGTTTAAGAACCTCTGATTTCAATTGGTTTCTTCGTTCTATTTTACTTTTGTGCCTAGTTTCTATTGTATTTTCAAGATACTTAATGTCGCCAGAAGATTTTTGAATAATACTTGAATCATCTATAAAAGCACCATCTGTATCGACTATGTGGATAATTTCTAATAAATCCTCTACATGGAATGTGCTAGCAAGAAATCTTCTAACATGTTTTGCCAAATGCATTTCTATGTTTTCAATTGTAATATAACTGTAATCCCCGGTTATATCGGTTTCAGTTACTTTGAATCTTACGTTCTTATTGCTAATAATCTTTTTTAATATAGGACCTAATGCACTTTCATCAGAAGGACCTTCGACAATTAATAATACTATTTTTTTAGTCTGCATCTTTAAACGCCTTTCCAGCAAGTCTAAATGCCCGACTGATTTCGTATGGATCTGTTTCTTCATAAACACACTCTTTTTGTCCGCCAATTTCAATTGTTCTTAGATACACATTACGAAGATTGTGATTATTTTTTATATTAGCAAATTTAATAAATCTATTTGAAGGATTTGTTGTAGTAAAATAAATGCTCTCTTTATTTAATACTTCCAAAGCTCTGAGATTATGAGATGTGAAGAGGAGTTGTCCTTTTCCAGAATCACTAATGACTTTTAACATTTCTCCTAGTAAATACTCAAATACACCTGCATCTAATTCATCAATTGCAACACAAATAGATTCTCTATTATACATAGCTATTAATGCACTTAAGATAGATATAATTTTTTTGATACCATCTGACTCATACTTAATTGGAATCTCAATCTCTCCACGTTTTGATAGAAGTTCGATACTCGTCTCGATTTTTCCATTCTTAGATGTTTCTTTTCCATATTCACGATAGATTAACTCCATGCCTGGAATAATTGTGTTGATTAATAGACTCATTTGATCTATGAGTTTTTTAAATACTTCAAGATTTTCATTTCCCAACTTATTGATACCAAAAGCAATAGGAAAATCACCTGAAGTAATTTTCTTAGATTTGAAATTGTCTAAGCGCATAGTCATAGGTATTACAACATTAGCATTTATAACACCATGATGATCCATTTGAACAACAAATAGATTCATTCTAGCAAAAAACTGTAAAACATTGATAACATATTTAAAGTCAGAATTGTCAAATCCTTTGTTGAAAATATCCATGCTTTTTTCGCGGAAAATGAATGATTCTTTTTTCTCTAAAGCTAACTCACGAGATACAATTAAATCAGTGAAGAAACTTTTGTTAATTTTAACAAGGTCATCATGTCGAACTTTTGGAGAAAAAGATTTCGTATCATCTTGATAATTAGTTTCAATAATAGTTGTCTTCGAATGGCTGTCATCAGATAGATTTTTATAAGCAAGTTTTTCATAAGATATAATCGGGATATCATCCTGGCCATAACTCATTGTAAAATCATAAAATAAAATGAGATGTTTATCGTCTTTATCTACAGAAAATTCAAAAGAAAACGTTGAATCGCTTACTTCCTTATGAATATAATTGACGATTTCATCTTCGAGTGAATATCCTGACATTACCATCTTTAGTATGAAAATTGAATTCACTAATGCTGACTTTCCAGAACCATTTTGACCATATACTCCAACAATTTCTGACTGTCTTTCCCTGTTTTCTTTACCAGAAAAAGGAAAAGAAATACTACCAAGTTTAACATTTTTGACATTTCTAATTTCTATATTTTTAATCTTAACAATTGATTTATTCATAATGTCCCTCCAACCTCATACAAAAATATTATAACATATAACTGTCCTAAAACAATAGTAATGTTCAATAAAAGAAACAAAATGTTTCGATTAGCAAATTAAAGTTCACACAATTCAGTTATTTTTAATTAATAATATGTAAGATGTTTGTGTTCCGAATAATACAGTTTGAATAACAAAAGAACAGATTTTACTTAATATTTCTTTAAAACTATGCAATATATGTAGTAACCCAAATTAAGTAGGACTACATATATGTTTAAAATATTTAATGCATACCCAAAAGGAACCAAAAAAATATATTGTGTTGTAAGAGCAATCGTGACTGCAACAATTCACAAGATTTTCGGTTGATATTGATATTACTACTAGTGAAAAGGTCGAAGCAGTCGAAAGTGCTATTGATTTTATTAATTCTCAAAATTTCTTTATTAGAGTTGAAGAAGATAGTCGGGGAGCGCTAAATAAGATTGAAAAGAAACATTATAAATTTTTTTACATCTCTCAGATTGCTAACAAAGAAGACTATGTACTGTTAGATATTGTTTTTGAAACAAATAGCTATAAGACGATTCAAAGGAGTAAGATTGATTTCCTCTTGTTGCATGCTTCAGAACCATATTTTTTTGTTAACACACCTTCATTAGAAGAATTGTTAATGGACAAACTTACAGCATTTGCCCCAAACACGATTGGGATTACTTACGAAACTGAAAAATATACTGAAATCATTAAACAAATGTATGATGTGTCAAAAATCAGCAAATCTCTCAACCACAATCATTATCCCGTTGATACATATATTACAATGGCAAACAAACAAATTTCATGGAGAGATTTAAAGTTGACCTATAAGGAAGCATTAAAGGATTCCATAATGACTTGTTTAAACATATTGACATTAGGAGCGTATGATATAGAAAAATATACTCTATTAGAAAATAGTATAATGGGCTTCAATGGTTACGTCTATGGGAATAAATTTAATACAATTGATCTTCGGATATGTGTTGTAGATGCATTGAGAACAGCTACCATAGTTTATGCGGGTGGAATAGATGCATTTAGTGCTTTGAAGAAAACGGATATTGATGTTAAATTGATTCCTGAATTCAAAACTCACTATAAAATTCTAAGAGGACAACTTACTAGATCTGGATACTTAGATATCCTTGTTGAAACTCTATCAGTTGTAATAGAATTAGGAATTCTGAAACAATCAAGGTAAATGCGAAAATATTATAAATATTCGCAATTACCTCAACTTCTATAAATGGTTAGAAAGTAAATCGAAAAATGAATTTTTAATTTGATGTGAAGTATCTTGATACAAAAGAAGTATCAAAAATAAGCGGAACCTTTTTTTTGGAAATTCGAAATTATTGAATTGACAGCAAAATAGTAAACATGCAAGTTTTGTAAATAGACAATCAAGATTTATTAACAAATTTCAAAATTCAAGTAAAA
>CAYYOU010000119.1:0-4565 GCA_964473425.1 uncultured Candidatus Izemoplasmatales bacterium
TAACATCATGAGGAACTTGTGTTCTATTCAAATTTGTTAAGCAATTCATATTTACCACCTCAAACATAACATTTACAGTTCTATTTTACTATATTTATGGATTTTTTCCAAATTATTAATGCATTATTATGGTCATTTGCGTTTTTTTTGAATATATTAAATATAAAAAGTAGCGCTAGCTACTTTTTATTCAAATAATTTTTGTTGAATTACATCAATGTCTTTCTCTTTTTGGTACTCACTAATATTTGGAATTAGTGGATCTATTTCTAATTCTTCAATATTGATGAACAGTGGTTTGCCAAGTTTTGGTTTAACAAATGTTTTACCGGTAACAGTCTTATCAGTTTTAATATCAAATGCATTTAGTTCAACTAGCATTTTTGTTGTATTTATCATAATTTTTGCACGATTCTTATATTGAGTTGAGTTCATCAAACACAAATCAATAATCATGTAAGGATTTGACTTAACAACTTTGTATAATTTTGTACCTTTATTAGTTCTTCTTTTTCTAGGTACTTCCATTAAATCAATTCTCTTAATTGTTCCTCTATGTGTTAAAATTAGTAAATCATGAAAATCTTTTAGTACGATTCCTGCTGCTAGTTTCTGTTTTGGGTTTAGATTAAGACCCTTAACCCCTTTAGCAGTTGTTGAAGTAACAGAAATTTCTTCTAAACTGAATTTCAGTGCAGTACCTTTTCGAGTTACAATTAGCAATTCGTTGTCTGTTGAATCGGTAACATCAACTGATACTACTAAATCACCTTTATTTAAATTGATAGCTTTAATAGTTTTTGAATATCTCGAAACATTAAAATCTTCAAGTTTTGTTAACTTAATAAGATTATCTTTAGTTACAAATACTAAGTGCTTATCTTCTTTGAAGTCTTGAACATGTACAATTTTAATAATTTGTTCATCTTGTTCAAGTTGAACAATATTATTAATGTGAGTCCCTAAATCTTTCCATTTTGATTCAAGCACTTTGAACACAGGTAAATAAATATAATTACCAAAATCAGTAAATATCAAAATAGTATCAAGAGTTGAAACTTCTTTAACAAACAACATCGAATCGTTCTCTTTTTCATTAGGTTTATCAGTTGCTTTAAACGATCTTATTGATGATCTTTTTACGTAGCCTTCTCTAGATATTCCTATTACAGCTTGTTCATTTACTACAAGTTCTTCCTCTAAGATAGTAATTTTTTCTATTTCTAACTGTAATTCTGACTTTCTAGGAGTAGATAATTTTCTACCTACTGACTTAAGTTCAGTCTTAATTACATTTTTTAGATCTTCTTCATTGTGAAGAATCATATTTAATGTTTCAATTTGTTTATTTAGCTTTTTTTGTTCCTTTTGGAGTTCTGTTATATCTGTACTTGATAATCTATATAATTGCAAAGTTACGATTGCTTCAGATTGTTCTTCAGTAAACTTAAACTTCTTCATTAATCTATTTTTTGCATCTCTTTTATTTTTTGAAGCTCTGATTAATGCGATTACTTCGTCAAGAACATCCATCATTTTGATGATTCCTACAACTATATGTAATCTCTTTTGAGCTTTTCTAAGTTCATAATTAGATCTATTTGTAGTTACTTCTTTTTGATGCAAGATATACGCATCAATCATTGGTAAAACGCCCATCAACATTGGTCTCTTATTATTTATTGCAACCATATTGTAATTATAAGATTTAGATAAATCTGTTTTTTTGTGAAGGAAAGATAATATAAATTCAGGATTAAATCCTTTTTTTATATCTATTGCAATTCTTAAGCCTTCTCTATCTGATTCATCTCTTACTTCAGCTATTCCATCAATTCCTTTTTTAATTCTAATATCATCAATTTTTCTAACTAGAGTTGCTTTGTTTACTTCATAAGGAATCTCAGTAACAATAATTGATTGATCAATAACTTCACACTTAGACTTCATTATTACTCTACCTTTACCAGTTTCAAAGGCTTGTCTAATTTGGTCTTTACCTTGCACAATGGCTCCAGTAGGGAAATCAGGTCCTTTAACAATTTTTAAAAGATCATCAATTGTCATGTTTGGATCATCAATTCTCTTTATAACTGCTTTAACAATTTCTCGTAAATTATGTGGTGGAATGTCTGTTGCATATCCTGCTGAAATCCCAGTTGCACCGTTAACAAGTAAGTTGGGATATCTTGCCGGAAGTACGGTTGGTTCGTATTCCTCATCATCAAAATTGGGAATGAAATCAACTGTTCTCTTTTCAATATCTTCTAATAGTATCTCACTTGAGATACTCATTCTTGCTTCTGTGTATCTCATTGCTGCAGCACTATCTCCATCAATAGAACCATTATTTCCATGCATATCTATTAGTAAATTTCTGATTTTCCAAGGTTGTGATAATCTTACCATTGCATCATAAACTGAAGTATCACCATGAGGGTGGTACTTACCTATTACGTCTCCGACTATTCTTGCAGATTTTTTATATGGTTTGTCACTAAACATACCAAGTTTATACATTGAAAACAATATTCTTCTTTGAACTGGTTTTAATCCATCTCTAACATCAGGTAAAGCTCTGTCTTGAATGATGTATTTTGAGTAACGACCAAATCTTTCTCCTACAATATCTTCTAAATTTTCAACTAATATTTTTTCATCGACAAATTTATTTATGTCTTCTATTATATTTTTAGCCATATTTAGTCCTCAATTACAAAGTCATCTTCACTACTGAATTCAACATTTGCTTCAATCCAGTCGCGTCTAGGTTCAACTTTGTCTCCCATTAGTATAGTAATTCTCTGATCTGCATCAGCGAGGTCATCTATATTAACTCGTATTAGCGTTCTTGTTTGGGGATCCATTGTAGTATCCCATAATTGAGTTGCATTCATTTCACCAAGTCCTTTGAATCTTTGAATAGAATTGTTTTTGTGTTCGTTAGTTATTTTATTAAGATCTTCATCAGTCCATGCATATTCGTATACAGTTTTACCTTTAACTTTTCTAGATACCTTATACAGTGGAGGAAGAGCTATGTAAACTTTTCCTGCTTCTACTAATTCTCTCATATATCTAAAGAAAAATGTTAGGAGAAGAACTTGGATATGAGCACCATCTGTATCTGCATCGGTCATAATTATTACTTTTGCATAGTTGCATTTTTCAATATTAAAATCAGGACCAAGTCCTGCCCCAATTGTATGAATTATGGTATTTACTTCTTCGTTTTTAAGAACGTCTTCAATTTTTGCTTTTTCTGTATTAATTACTTTACCTCTTAAAGGTAAAATAGCTTGGAATTTTCTATCACGGCCTTGTTTAGCACTTCCTCCTGCACTATCTCCCTCAACTAAATATAGTTCATTCTTTTTAGGGTTCTTCGTTTGTGCTGGAGATAATTTCCCAGATAAGTTTATTTCAACTTTGCTTTTGCGTTTTTCTAGACGGGCTTCTTCTCTGGCTTTTCTAGCTGCATCTCTTGCCATAGATGCTTTAAGTGATTTTTCTATAAGAGTATATGTTAAATTATTATTTTCTTCAAAGAAATAAGTCATTTTTTCTGATACTATTTGTTCAACTGCTGTTCTCGCATCAGGTGTTCCTAATTTATTTTTTGTTTGGCCTTCAAATTGAAGAAGATTTTCAGGAATTCTTACAGATAATATTGTTGTAAGACCTTCTCTTATGTCTGCACCTTCTAATTTTTTACCATTCTTAATTAATCCGATTTTTTGTGCATACTCATTAAACAACTTAGTTAAAGCAGATTTGAATCCTGTTTCATGGTTACCACCATCTTTAGTTCTTACATTGTTAACGAATGAAATCAATTGGTCTGTGTATGATTTTGTGAATTGAAATGCTACTTCAACTTCAATTTCAAGAGCAGTCCCTTCAAAAAACTTTGGTTCATGTATTGCACTTTTTTTTGAATTTATAAAATCAATATAAGATATTATACCATCTTCATATTGGAATACTTCTTGTGTTTTTGAACGTTCATCATTAAGGACTACTTTTAAACCTTTAAGTAAAAACGCACTTTCTCTTAAGCGTTCAACCAATGTTTGATAATTATATACTGTAGTAGTGAAAACATCAGTAGCTGGTTTAAACCAAACTGTAGTTCCAGTAGTTTTTGATTCCCCGATTTCTTTAAGTTGAGAAACATTTTGTCCACCATTAGTAAATCTCATGTTGTAGATCTTATTGTTTCTAAAAACAGTAACATCAACAAATTCACTTAATGCGTTTACAACACTGGCACCTACGCCATGAAGTCCACCAGAAACTTTGTATCCTCCAGATTGTCCAAACTTACCACCAGCATGTAATTTTGTATAAATTATTTCAATAGCACTTTTCCCACTTTTATGTAAACCAATAGGAACTCCTCGCCCATTATCAGTAACTACTACACTATTATCTTCTTTAATAGTAACCGAAATTTCGTCACCAAAACCAGCCAAAACTTCATCAATAGCATTGTCAACAATCTCCCAAACTAAGTGATGAAGCCCTCTAGAGTCAGTACTGCCTACATACATACCAGGTCTTTT
>CAYYOU010000120.1:0-4549 GCA_964473425.1 uncultured Candidatus Izemoplasmatales bacterium
GTCTAATAGAATACGAAACATATATTATTTGGTACTACCCAAACAAGATAGATCCTTTTATATAAGAAACTTCAATATGCTTTATGTATGCTACATATTTCCTTAATAATTGCATTGTATTCTATAGTTAGAATATGAGAGAAGGTCTTTAAATTAAAGATATTTAAGACAATTCTAAATGAAATTACAAGTAAAAATGAAATAGAAAGTTGGTTAAACTGTGGAAAATAATCACTCTCCTATGTATAAGAAAAATAGTATATCACTCATTGGTGCTGTAGGGTTAGGTATCGGTGTAATGATAAGCGCTGGAATTTTTGCTCTTGTTGGGCAAGTTGCTGAACTTGCAGGGTCTATATTTCCTCTAATCTTTATTGTCGGTGGAATTGTTACTGCATTTAGTGCTTATTCGTATATAAAATTAAGTAATGAATTCCCCTCTGCAGGTGGAATTGGTATGTTTTTGGTGAAAGCCTATGGCAAAAGCACTATAACTGCTTCAGCCTCACTTCTAATGGCATTTTCAATGATTATTAATCAAAGCTTGGTTGCAAAAACATTTGGAACATATACATTACAGTTGTTTGATATTAATCAAATGAGTTTTCTTGTTCCATTATTGGGTGTCGGTTTGCTGATAATAGCCTTTATTATAAATATATCAGGTAATCGTTTTATTCAGTCCTTTACGTCTATCGCATCTTTGTTAAAAATTGGGGGGTTATCTGTTTTTGCGATTGGGGTGTTATGGATTACTGGATTCTCGTTTGAACCAGCAGCATCAGTAGGGAATACTGTCAATCCTACATATGTTAGTTATATTGCAGCAGTTGCTCTTACAATCCTTGCTTTCAAAGGATTCACCACTATCACAAATAGCGGTTCTGAAATTGTCAATCCTAAAAAAAATGTCGGAAGAGCTATTATTATATCAATATCGATTAGTTTAATTATGTATTTAGTTGTATCTTGGGCTGTTTCAAGCAGCTTGTCTATAACTGAGATTATTAGTGCAAAAGATTACGCTCTTGCTGAAGCCGCAAAACCTGCTTTTGGAGGATTTGGACTTGTATTTACGGTAGTAATTGCAATTATAGCTACTATCTCCGGAATCATAGCAAGTGTGTTTGCTGTTTCTAGAATGCTTGCTATGCTAACAGATATGCAACTTATTCCACATAAACACTTTGGTATGCCGGGTAGCATTCAGAAACACACACTTGTTTACGCTGTAGTTGTTGCTATTGGTTTAACAATATTGTTTGATTTAAGCAGGATTGCTTCAATGGGTGCAATCCTATATTTGATCATGGATATGATTATCCATTGGGGAGTATTAAGACACTTGCGAAAAAAGGTAGGAGCCAACCCAATCATTTTGATAACAGCATTATTGTTTGATGCAATTGTACTTGGGGCATTCCTTTGGATAAAAGTCTCTACTGATATACTTGTTGTTATTGTTTCAGCAATCTTTATATTACTAATATTTGTTGGTGAACACTTCTTTTTGAAATTAAAAGCAAAAGTTAACTAATATGTTGTAGCTCAATACAAAACAACACTCTATGAAAGACAAAAATATGGCCTTATTCAAAAGATAGAATGAAAATCAGTTATATTAAAAGTAAAGAACTACATTGTAAAAACTTGTATATGCTTTGCAAGGAATATAACAAAGTGATAATATAAGCTACACGAGGAGGTTTTGTTTATGAAGAGTTTAGAATTTTTAAAGAGTATAAGTAATACTACAAAATTAAGGCTTGTAAGTTTATTGTTAAACGGAGAGCTTTGTGTTTGTGAACTTGAAGAGATTACACTCATTAAACAAGTAAATATATCAAAGAATTTAATTAGTTTGAAAGACTCTGGAATAGTTGAAGTTAGAAGACATAAACAAAGAGGATTCTATTCAATAACTAATAATTTCCTAAGCAATACTAATTTAATTATTCACATAAAAGATTTGTTAAATGTAGAAGAAGTATTAATGGATGATTATAAAGAATATATAAAACATGAAGAAGTGAAAGATGACAACATTTATGTTTGTCATGCATTTAGAAATGAGGAAAGCAAATGAAAAAGACATATCAAATAGAAGGAATGACATGCGCAAGTTGTGTTAGAAATGTAGAAAAAAGCGTAAGTAAAATTGAAGGAGCAAGTAATGTATCTGTAAATTTAACTACAGAAAGAATGTTTGTTGAGTTTGATGATGATTTAACAAATGATGTAATTAAAGCAGTGTCAGATGCAGGCTATAAAGCTAAATTAAAAGAAGACTTCAAATCAGTAACTATAAAAATCGCTGGAATGACATGTGCAACATGTGTTAATACAATAGAGAAATCTTTAAACAGTACTGAAGGAGTAGAAAATGTAAGTGTGAATTTCGCTACAGAATCTGCAAAAATCAGTTATGACCCAACAATTATCGCTATTGATGGAATATATAAAGTAATTAAAGATAGTGGGTATGAACCACTTAAATCTACTTCGGGAAATCAATATGATGAAGATAAAGAAAGAAAAGAAAAAGCAATGAAACTTTTATGGAAAAAATTCCTAACTTCGGCAATTTTCTCGATTCCATTATTATATTTAGCTATGGGACATATGCTGGGGTTGCCAATACCGAAGATTATAGATGCAGAATATAATGCTCTTAATTTTGGACTAATTCAATTAGTGCTAGTAATTCCTCCGGTGATTGCAGGGTATAAATTTTATACTGTAGGGTATAAAGCTTTGTATAAACGAAGACCAAATATGGATTCATTAATTGCTTTAGGTACTAGTGCAGCAATTCTATATGGAATTTATGCTGTAATTATGATTGCAACAGGCGATGAGGCTACTGCGTCTAAATTTGTAAATGATCTATATTTTGAAACTGCAGGAGTTATCATAACATTAATCTTATTAGGGAAATATTTAGAATCAATAGCAAAAGGAAAAACATCGGAAGCTATTAAGAAATTAATGGGACTTTCACCAAAAACTGCAATTATAATAGTAAATGGAAAACAAGTTGAGGTTGATATCGATCAAGTTCAAGTTGGAGATATTGTTTTAGTTAAACCTGGACAAAAAGTTCCAGTTGATGGAAAAGTCGTTAAAGGCTTTACAGCTATAGATGAATCAATGATT
This sequence comes from uncultured Candidatus Izemoplasmatales bacterium, assembly GCA_964473425.1. Taxonomy (GTDB): domain Bacteria; phylum Bacillota_I; class Bacilli_A; order Izemoplasmatales; family Izemoplasmataceae; genus JAFGXW01. The sequence continues at coordinate 3,157 of CAYYOU010000120.1, forward strand.
ACTGGTGAAAGTTTACCAGTAGACAAAAGCATTGGTGATAAAGTAGTTGGTGCAAGTATTAATAAGACAGGATCTATTGAATTTGAAGCTACTAAAGTCGGTGGAGACACTGTATTAGCACAAATAATCAAACTTGTTGAAGATGCTCAAGGATCAAAAGCTCCAATAGCAAAACTTGCAGACGTTATTAGTGGATACTTTGTTCCAATAGTATTAGGGATTGCTGTAATATCAGGGTTAGCATGGTATATATCTGGAGAAACTTCTGTATTTTCATTAACAATATTTATTGCTGTGTTAGTAATCGCATGTCCATGTGCACTTGGATTAGCTACTCCGACTGCAATAATGGTTGGAACTGGTAAAGGTGCAGAAAATGGTGTATTAATAAAAAGTGGTGTAGCTTTAGAAACAGCACATAAAATAAATGCTATCATTTTTGATAAAACAGGGACTATTACTGAAGGTAGACCAGAAGTTACAGATGTGATAGTGTCAAAAGGCACTAAGAAAGACGATGTTTTACTGATTGCGGCATCGGCTGAACTTAAGTCTGAACACCCTCTTGGAGAAGCAATAGTAAGAGGTGCTAAAGCACAAAAATTAGAATTAAAAGAACTTGAATCTTTCAATGCATTACCAGGTAGAGGTATTGAATTTGTAATTGAAGGAAAAACATACTATTTAGGTAATGAGAAATTAATGAAGGATAAAGAAGTCCAAATAAAAACATTGTATAGCAAATCTATTGAACTTGCTGAACAAGGGAAAACACCAATGTTTCTGTCGAATGACAATAAACTTTTAGGTATTATTGCAGTTGCTGACATAATAAAAGCAACTTCAAAAGAAGCAATAGCAAAAATTCATAATTTAGGAATCAAAGTTTACATGATCACTGGTGATAATAAACGTACAGCGCTTGCAATAAGTAAACAAGTAGGAATTGATCAAGTGTTAGCAGAAGTATTACCAGAAGACAAAGCTGCAGAAGTGAAAAAACTTCAAGAACTGGGTATGTCTGTAGCGATGGTAGGAGATGGAATTAATGATGCACCAGCACTTGCTCAAGCAGACGTAGGAATTGCGATAGGTTCTGGAACAGATGTAGCGATGGAATCTGCAGATATAGTATTAATGAGAAGTGATATTCTAGATGTTGTAACTGCATTGGAATTATCAAAAAGTACCATTAGAAACATTAAACAAAATCTATTTTGGGCATTTGCATATAATTCTGCAGGAATCCCTTTAGCAGCTGGTTTACTATTTGCATTTGGTGGGCCTAAACTAAATCCAATGTTCGCAGCAGCGGCCATGAGTTTCAGTTCAATATCTGTATTACTAAATGCATTAAGGTTGAAAAGATTTAAACCTAGTAAATAAGAGGTGA
>CAYYOU010000121.1:0-4382 GCA_964473425.1 uncultured Candidatus Izemoplasmatales bacterium
ATTAATTGATAAATTCTCATTAAATAATCATCTCTTAAAAGATGAGTATTTAATGATTTTTGACAATATCACTTTTGAAGAAACAACTTATTTATATCAGAAAGCATATGAGGCTAAAATTCCATATTATCAGAATAGAGTATTTCTTAGAGCTTTAATTGAAATTTCTAATTATTGCAAAATGGGATGTAAGTATTGTGGTATAAATAGCTCTTCGAATTCTATTAAGAGGTATAGACTATCTGTTGATGAAATTTTAGAATGTTGTAGGCTTGGGTTTTCCCTTGGATACAAGACTTTTGTACTCCAAGGAGGAGAAGATTCATTCTATACTGATGATGTTTTGATAGAAATAATCAGCAAGATTAAGCTTGAAAATCCTAACACAAGAGTTACATTATCTATTGGAGAAAGATCAAAAGAGTCATATCAAAAATTATATACCGCTGGTGCTGATAGATATTTACTTAGACATGAAACTGCTTCAAAAAGACTTTATAATTACTTGCATCCAAATTATATGAGTTTTGAAAATAGAAGAGAATGTTTAGAAAATCTAAAAGAAATTGGGTTCCAAGTAGGTGCAGGATTTATGGTTGGTACTCCTACTCAAACAAACGATGATTTGGTTGAGGATTTGTTGTATCTGAAAAAACTCAATCCACACATGATAGGTATTGGTCCGTATCTTTGTCATGAAGATACTGAATTAAGAGGAAATATCAGTGGAACATTGGATCAAACATTAGTAATGGTTGCTTTAACTAGGCTTACTTTACCTAAAGTTCTTCTTCCAGCAACAACTGCACTTGGAACTGTTGACATGACTGGGAGAGAAAAGGGTTTAAAGGCTGGAGCAAATGTTATAATGCCAAATATAAGCCCATCAGAAAATAAAAAATTATATGAAATATATCAAAATAAAATTTGCACTGTCGATAGTAGTGATCTCGATAAAGATAACCTTGAAAGTAAGGTAAATTCTGTTGGTCACGTTATTGATTTGGGTGTTGGAGATTATGTTGATATTGAAAGGATGGTTGAAAGTGATAGATAGAGAATATATACATAAAGTACTACAAGCAGGGAAAAATCCTTCAATGGATGAGATAAAAAGAATATTACTAAAAGCTAAAAAAAGAGAAAAATTAAATCATTTAGATATAGCTATACTGCTGAATGCTCATGAAAAAGAACAAATAGAGGAAATTTATGAAATTGCTGGACAATTAAAAGACGAAATATATGGTAAGAGAATTGTTATTTTTGCTCCTTTATACATTTCTAACTATTGTATAAACAATTGTAAATATTGTGGATATAAAAGAGATAATAAATTCCCTCGTTTAAAACTTACTCAAGAAGAAATTAAACATCAAGCGATTAATCTAGAGAAACTAGGGCATAAGCGTTTGGCTCTTGAAGTAGGAGAATCTCCAACTGAAACGCCAATTGATTACGTACTAGAATCTATAAAAACTATTTATGATAATAGTTCTATCCGAAGAATCAATGTTAATATAGCTGCAACAACTGTCGAAGATTATAAAAAACTGCATGAAGTTGGTATCGGAACATATATCTTGTTCCAAGAAACATATGATAGACCAACATTTGAAGCAATGCATCCAAAAAGTTTAAAGGGAAATTATGATTATCACCTTAGTGCATTTGATAGAGCATTTGAAGCAGGAATTGAAGATCTTGGTGCTGGTGTGTTATTTGGATTATACAAGTATAAAAATGAAGTCTTAGGGTTAATCATTCATAATGAATATTTAGAAAAGAAACATGGAGTAGGATTTCACACTATAAGCGTTCCAAGGTTGAAAAAAGCTGAAGGTATGGATTTAGAAGACTATCCTCACATTATAACTGATGAACAATTTAAAAGATTAGTAACAATATTAAGACTTGCAGTACCTTACATTGGAATAATTCTTTCTACAAGAGAAACTGAAGAAATTAGAAAAGATCTAATAGATCATGGGATATCTCAAGTAAGCGCAGGAAGCAAGACAGATGTTGGGGGATACCACGATGAAGATGAAGAAAATATCGCTCCAGATCAGTTTGAATTATCTGATGAAAGAAGTGTATTAGATATCACTAAGGACTTAATGAATCATGGATATATACCATCATATTGTACAGCGTGTTACCGAAAAGGACGTGTTGGAGATAGATTCATGCAGTTAGCTAAATCAGGAGAAATCGGATTAATTTGCGAACCAAATGCCCTTATGACTTTAACAGAATATTTAATGGATTATGGAGATCAAGAGCTAACTAAAAAAGGGTTAAAATTTGTATTTAGTCATGCTGAAACAATTAAAAATCAAAGTGTAAAAGAAAAGTTAAAAACAAATATTTTTAGAATTATTAAAGGTGAAAGAGACTTATTCTTCTAAAGGGGGAATTGCATGAGAATCGAGAATGATTATATTGGTAAAGTGGAACTTGATGATAGTGTCTATTATGGAATATCTACATTTAGAGCATTATCTAATTTTGATGTAAGCACTGAAAAAGTAAATATGAAAATTGTTTATGAGCTAGTTAACATCAAAAAACAAGCCGCTATTACAAACAAAAAACTCGGCTACATGGAAAAAGATATTGCAAATGCAATTATCAAAGCATGTAATGAAATTCTTAAAGGGGATTTTGATAGCTCTTTTATCGTGAACCGATATCAAGGTGGGGCTGGAACTAGCACAAACATGAATGTGAATGAGGTAATTGCAAACGTTGCATTGAAAATTTTAAATAAAAACTTAGGTGAATATGATATTATTCATCCGATTAATCATGTGAATCTTCATCAATCTACAAATGATACTTTTCCTACATCTGTTAAAATCGCCGCGATTAAACAAATTAGATCTCTTGCAATAGAGTATGCTTCTTTACAAAAAACTTTCCAAGAAAAAGAAACTGAATATGGAAAAGTAATCAAGCTTGGAAGAACTCAGTTCATGGATGCAGTTCCTATTTTAGCTGGGCAAATGTTTGGAGCTTATGCAGAAACTATCTCAAGAGATAGATGGCGAATATACAAAGTTGAAGAAAGATTAAGAACGATTAATATAGGCGGAACCGCAATCGGAACTGGGTTAAATGCACCACTTAAATACACTTTTATGATGACAACTCTTCTTCAAGACTCTACCAACATTGGTCTTTCTAGAGCTGAATCATTAATAGATAATACTCAAAATACTGATTCTTTTAATGAAGTATCTGGACTGTTGAAAGTTGCTGCATCTACATTGATAAAAATAAGTAATGATTTTAGATTTTTAGCTTCTGGACCACATGGTGGAATAGGAGAAATAATATTAAAAGATAATCAAGTTGGGTCATCTATAATGCCTGGAAAAACGAATCCAGTTATATTAGAAATGGTAATCCAAAATGCATACAAAGTTATTGCTAACGACTCATTAGTAAATAATCTAGTATCTAGTGGAAATTTAGAATTGAATGCCTTTATTCCCGCTATTGGAGAAGCTCTTCTTGAGTCTTTAGAGCTATTAACAAATACTGTTAAAATATTTAATGAAAAATGTGTTAAGTTTATTGTAATGAATGAGGAAAGATGTGCAGAAAACCTAAAGAAATCACACTCATTAATTACACCACTAATCTCTATTATTGGATATGATAAAGCAAGTGAAATCGTTAAAACTGCCAATGAAAAAAAGGTTTCAGTTATTCAGGTTTTAAAAAGTAAGAAATTGTTTACCGATGATGAAATTGACACATTACTTGATCCACTGAATATTACAAGACCAGGAATCTTGAAAGGAGTGTTATAAATGAGTATGAATCAAACTCCTAGAGCATCACGAACACACATTGGTATTTTTGGTAGAAGAAACGCTGGAAAATCAAGTGTAATAAATGCTATGACAAATCAAAGCATTTCACTGGTGTCTGATATCGCTGGAACAACAACAGATCCTGTCTTTAAGTCGATGGAAATTCTTCCATTAGGTCCAGTAGTTTTAATTGATACTGCAGGGATTGATGATACTGGGGAACTAGGGAAATTAAGAGTTGAAAAAACGTATGATATTATCAATAAGACTGATATTGGTTTGATTGTTTTTGATATAAATCAAGATGAATTTTCATTCGAGAAAGAACTAATTAAAGAGTTCAAAAAAAGACAAAAACCATATCTTTTAGTAGCTAATAAATTAGATTCAAGTACAGAGAAAAATGACTTCATAGGAATATTCAAAGATGAAGTCTTAAAGGTATCTGCCATTACAAAAGAAGGCATAGATGATTTAAGAAACAAGATTGGAATTACTTTAAAAATAGAAGAAGAGAAATTTATGATTGTCGGTGATTTACTTAAGCCTGGAGACATA
>CAYYOU010000122.1:0-4347 GCA_964473425.1 uncultured Candidatus Izemoplasmatales bacterium
GTTCTTTCCGCAGCATCTATAGGTAACTTTGTAGTGATAATTGAGAACATCACAAATAAGAATAAAGCTATTAATAATTTTGTCTTTTTCATAGTATTCTCTTCTTTCTAATATCCATATATATATTTTACCATATTTATTATAAGATTTATACTTTGTAGTGTCAATCAAAGCTTTAAATAATACCTTATGATAGTTTTAAAAACTGTACAAAAGCAATATATATTATGATATAATTAAATTGATAATACAGATGTGAGGGATACTTATATCTTAAGTAAACCTTTGTCAAAATGTTAATTTGATTCTTTTATTAACTATTGCTAGAAGATATTAAAGTATACACAAAATGGATACCAATTAAATATATGCGTATTTTTGAAACGAATGGTGGAAGTTTAATTAGAAGGATTTTTAATCACAATAATTAAATAAAGCTGTTGATTATTACATCAACAGCTTTTGTATTACCCAATTCATTTAGTTGTTTTACTTGAAAGAAATACCCATAAAATATATACTAGTACTATGGTGATAAAATGAAAGAAAAAGTCTTACAACGGGTTTACGACTTGGTCGATGAAATAAAATCAAAAAAAGAGTATATTAGATTGAAAGAACTAAAAGAAATTCTAGATACGGATGAGTCTTTAATACAACTTGTTTTGGAGTTTAATAAAGCAAAAGATAAATATAGTGAAGTTTCCAAATATGGGGAACATCATCCTGATTTAGAACATGTAAGAAATAGTCTAGCAAAATCTAAAAATGCATTATTCACGAATGAAATAGTTAGCGAATACAAAGTGCTTGAAAAACAAATACAGAAGTTATTAGATGAAATCTCTCGAAAAATCGCGTTAAGTGTATCACCTAAGATTAAATATCCCAACGAGATAGGTCTAATAAACAAACATTAAGGAGCTTAAACATGGTAGATAGAAAAAGTTTGGTCGTATATTTTAGAAATCCAAAAGCAATTAAACAACTAGCTGAATTTGGAGAATTAAAATATTACACGAAAAAGGGTAAGTATGCAATATTGTACTTAAACAAAGAAGACCAAGGAGCAGTAACGGAACAATTGTTAAAGATGAAATTAGTTAGAAAAGTTGAAGAATCGTTATTTGAAAATACAGAATATCAGTTAGAATTTGATGTCAAGTAAAAATACTTGACAACCTATCAATGTGATGGTATACTTTGATAGTTGAAAAAATATAACTAAGGAGGAACACACAATGGCAGTTAAAATTAGATTACAAAGACATGGTTCAAAAAAACGTCCTTTCTATAGATTAGTAGCAGCTGATTCAAGAAGTCCTAGAGATGGTAGATACTTAGAAATAATAGGTACTTACGATCCTACTAAGGAACCTGTAGCTGTAACAATCGATGAAGAAAAAGCGAAAAAATGGTTAAATGAAGGTGCCCAATTAACAGACACTGTTAAGAACTTATTCGCAAAAGCCGGAATTAGATCAAACAAGAAAACTAAATAGGGGTTATTGAAATGGCAGTTAATTATGAGAAATTAATTCACGACTTAGTTCAGCCATTAGTAATGAAACCAGAAGACCTAATGGTTAAGAAATTTTCTGAAGATGAAAAAATGCTTACTATCCAAATTATTGTGAACCAAGAAGACCTTGGTAGAGTAATTGGAAAGAACGGACGAATAGCAAATGCAATTAGAACAATCGCTTATGCAAGTGCTTCAAGAGAACACAAAAAAATAACGATTAATATTGATTCATTTTAGACCCGAAAACCGGGTCTATTTTTTTACACTTTCTTTTTAAATATCCTCCAAATGTAGTATAATAATTTAGAAGAGGTGATAAGATGGAATATATCCTCAAAAATAACTTAAAAATTACGTTAAGAGAAGCTTCTGTAAGTGATGCATTTGCAATACTTACATACATGGATAAAGTGAATAGAGAGTCAAAAAACTTAATGAGAGAACCAGAAGAGTTTAAGATGACGCTTGTTGATGAAGAGAAGTTTTTAAACAATGCAGTACACTCAAAAGACAATTGTTTCATTATCGCTCTTGATGGTGATTTGGTTATTAGTTGTTCAGGATTCCATGGTAGTAGCCTTATGAGAGTGAAACATAGAGTATCTCTTGGAATGTCAGTTTTAGAGGATTACCAGGGACAAGGGATTGGAACTATAGTGATGGAGGAATTGGTTAAAAAGGCAATTGAGTTAGGTAAAACAAAAATGGATTTAGAAGTTAGAATAGATAATAAGTTTGCAATTAAACTTTATGATAACTTAGGTTTTATAAAAGAAGGAATTATCAAAAACGGATTTCATGTAGATAATAAATTTGTCGATTTATTAGTGATGGGCAAAATACTGTAGGAGGACACAATGAATACATTAGAAGTAAAGAATATTAGAAAAACATTTAAGTTGTCAAAGAAACAACGAAAAATCGAAAAAACAGACAGTAAACTCAAGGTTGCTGTAAATGATTTATCATTCACAGCGTTTCCTGGAGAAATATATGGGTTATTAGGACCAAATGGTGCTGGAAAGACTACTTGTTTAAGAGCTATATCGACTTTAATTAGAGTTGATGAAGGAGATATCATTGTTGGTGGAAGTAGTGTTGTAAATGATTCTTTTGAAGTAAGAAGTAAAATAGGATTTTTAACAAGTGAACTTAAACTTGAAGATCACTTTAGTCCTAACTATTTATATACTTATTTTTCAAGATTACATAATGTAGATGAAGAAACAATTGAAGAAAGAAAAAAAGTACTATTTAAAAGATTTGGGATAGAAGAATTTAAGGAAGTTAAAATTGGAGATTTATCAACAGGAATGAAACAAAAAATTAGCATTGCGATTAGTTTAGTTCATGATCCTGATTTTATTATTTTTGATGAGCCTACAAATGGATTAGACGTTCTTACAGCTAGAAGTGTAACCGATTATTTAGTTGAACTAAAAGATAGTGGAAAAACAGTTATTTTATCAACACATATTCTAAGTGTTGTTGAAAAATTATGTGATAGAGTTGGGATTATTATTAATGGTAAGATGAAGATTAGTGATACTTTAGAAAATGTTAAAAAAACAAATTCTAAGAATGACCTAGAAGAGATTTTCTTTGACCTTGTTAAGAAGAGTCGCTTATTGGGGGTGGATTCTAATGAAAAATATTATTACAATATTTAAAAAAGAATTTTACCGTGTTATGAGTGATCGACGTTTAATATTTACATCTATTTTATTACCTGGACTCGCAATTTATGTAATGTATTCCTTTATCGGAGGAGCATTAGGGAATGAAATTGATGATATTGAACAACATAAAATGATTGTATATACAGAAAACATGCCAACCGAAGTTGCAAATTATATTTATTCTCAGGGTTATAATCCTGAGTATCATATATATGTACCTGCGAATCAAGAGGAACTTGAGGCAGAAATTTTAGCTGGTGATGTTGATCTTCTTATTAGATTTTCTCCTACTTTTGAGGATGATATAGATAACCTTGTTGTATCGGGGATCCTAATGCACTATAATCCTGGAGAAAAATATAGTGAATACACTTATTATCGTATAGCTGAAACTCTTAATCAGTATGCAGAAGAAATAGGTATTGAGAGATATGGAGATGCTTATTATTCGTTTAGTATGTCTTCAGAGATAATTATGGATGAAGATAAAGCAGCAGGACAAGGGTTTGCTATGCTGTTACCTATGTTAATCATTATGTTTTTATTTAGTGGTGCTATGAGTATCGGACCTGACAGTATTGCTGGAGAAAAAGAAAGAGGAACGATTGCAACTCTGCTTGTTACTCCAACTAAGAGAAGTGAAATAGCAATTGGTAAAATTTTAAGTTTGACAGTAATATCAATGTTTAGTGCAACCTCATCATTTATTGGTATCATGTTTAGTTTACCAAAATTGATGGCTTCAGGATCAGGATCAGACTTGGATGTCTTTATATATAGCGCAGGAGACATAGCTATTTTATTCTCTGTATTAATCGCTACTGTGTTAGTTATTGTAGGGTTAATTTCAGTTTTGAGTGCTTACGCTAAAACAATAAAAGAAGCAACAATGTTAATTATGCCGTTCTATTTTTTAAGTATAGTACTTGGTATGAGTACAATGTTTAGTGGGGAAGCTAGTAGTAATATGTGGGTATATATTGTACCGATATATAGCTCTGTAAATCTAATTATAAGTATTCTTACTTTTGAAATATCAACAACAGCGTATCTATTAACTGTTTTTTCAAGTTTAGTATATGTAACGTTGTTTATCTATTTATTAAATAAATTATTCCAATCTGAAAAAGTAATGTTTTCAAA
>CAYYOU010000123.1:0-4338 GCA_964473425.1 uncultured Candidatus Izemoplasmatales bacterium
ATATAAACAGTATCAATTAGTTCATGAGCAAAATCTGAACCAGGTTCAATTAGCCAATCTTTATATAAATATAATATATACTTGTTAGTATGAGATTCCCTATGTTTCTTATGATCATCAATACTATACAGAGATTGTGTTCTAAGTGCACTTATATCAACTGTATCTTGGATTTTAGCAGGGTGAATAGGTTGTCCACCACCATTAATACATCCTCCGATGCATCCCATAAATTCAACAAAGTGATAATTTTTCTTTACTTTCTTCATTCTTTCAAAGAAATCTTTTATACTAGCTCCACTATGTACAACGGCAATGTTTAATTCTTGCCCTGCAAGAGTATATGTAGCTTCTTTAATACCTTTATGCCCTCTAACAGGCTTAAAGTCTATCTCACTAGCTTTTTCTCCTAAAACTTCTGAGATTGTACGAAGTGATGCTTCCATTACTCCACCAGTAACTCCAAAAATAACACCTGCGCCGGTATATTTTGCCAGATAACCAAAAGGTTTTGCATCTTCTAATTTCATTAGATTGATACCTTTACGTTTTAGTAATCTAGCATATTCTCTAGTTGTAAGAACGTAATCAACATCTCTTACACCCTCATGTTCCATTTCAGGACGTCTTGCTTCTTCTTTTTTAGCTATACAAGGCATTATTGAAACAAATACAATGTCTTCAATGTTATAACCAAGTTCAAAAGCATAGTGATGTTTAGCTATAATCCCACCAGTTTGTTGTGGAGATTTTGCTGTCGATAAATGACTTAAATAATCTGGTTCATATTGTTCGATGTAGTTTATCCAACCAGGTGAACAAGAAGTAAATTGTGGTAAGTTTTTACCGGATTTTACTCTTTCAAGAAGTTCATGTCCTTCTTCCATAATTGTCAAATCAGCAGCAAAATTAATGTCCATTATTTCATCAAATCCAACAAGTTCAAATGACTTAAACATTTTACCTTCAACGTTTTCACCGATTTTAGAACCAAATTCTTCTCCAAGTGCTACTCGCACAGATGGAGCTGGTCCAACAACAACTTTTTTGTTTTTATCTTTAAGTGCAGCAAGCACTAAATCAATTTCAGATTTTTCTTTTATTGCAGCAACAGGACAAGCCTGGATACATTTCCCGCAAGAAATACAACCACTATCTTCCATATTACGGTTTAAAGCTGGTCCTACATATGTTATATTACCACGTTGGTTGAAACCAAGAATATTTAACCCAGTATGAACTTCACAAGCAGTAACACATCTTCCACATAATATACATTTCCCACTATCTAAAACTATTGATAGTGAAGAATCATTGATTAATCTTTCTTTCTTAGAGAAATCTCCACTCTCACCATAGATGTTTTCAACGTTATATCTTCTCATTAGGTCAAGTAATTCACAATTGTGTTCTCTTTCACATGCCCAGCATTCAAATATATGATTACTAGCAAGTAATTGTAAGTTTTGTACAACTGATTCTTGAATTTCTTCTGTATCGGTTTTTACAATCATTCCATCTTGTACAGCTAATGTACAAGAGTTTTTAAGCCCTCTTATATTTTCAACGTCAACAACACATAATCGACAACTTGATGTTTCGTTGATTCCTTTTAAGAAACATAATCTTGGGATATTGAATCCCATTTCTTCAGCAGCTCTCATTACAGTGTAATCTTCTGGCACTGTTGTATCTATACCATTAATGTTTAAAGTAATATTTTTCATATTTTCATCCTCCTAGACAGTAATTACAGCATCAACAGGACATACGTTTTTACATACGCCACATTTAATACAAGCTGTAGTGTCAATAGTGTGTAGTTGTTTGACGGTACCATCAATACATCCTACTGGACAATTTATTGCGCATTTTCTGCAGCCAATACAATCATCTGTAATGAAATATTTAATTAATGGTTTACAAATTCCACCAGGACATACTTTATCTACAACATGAGATTCAAATTCTGGTCTGAAATGTTCAAGCATTGATAAGACTGGGTTAGGAGCTGCTTGCCCTAAACCACAAAGTGATGAATTTTTAACAGACAAAGCTAATTGTTCTAATTTGTCTATATCTTCCAAAGTACCATTACCTGAAGTGATAAGTTCTAACATTTCAAGCATTTTTTTTGTACCTTCACGACAAGGGGTACATTTTCCACAAGACTCATCAACAGTAAATTCCATGTAGAAACGACAGATATCAACCATACATGCATCTTCGTCAATAACTACCATCCCGCCTGATCCCATCATTGAACCAACTTCAACTAATGTTTCATATTCAATTTTTAGATCAAGTAGGCTTTCTGGTATTGCTCCACCAGATGGTCCACCAGTTTGAACTGCTTTTAATTGTCTATTTTTAGGGATTCCCCCACCAATTTCATATACAACTTCTCTTAAAGTTGTTCCCATTGGAACTTCTACAAGACCAGCATTTTTAATATTTCCACCTAAACTAAATACTTTAGTACCTTTTGATTTTTCAGTACCAATTCTTGCGAACCATTTAGCTCCTTGGAATAATATTTCAGGTATATTTGCTAGTGTTTCAACATTATTTATAATTGTTGGTTTACCCCAAAGTCCTTTTTCAGCTGGGAAAGGAGGTTTATTTCTAGACATACCTCTTCCACCTTCAATCGAAGCAATTAAGGCTGTTTCTTCTCCACAAACAAAAGCACCTGCACCAAGTCTAATTTCGATATCGAAATTAAATCCAGATCCAAATATATTTTTACCTATTAATCCTAGGTCTTTAGCTTGAGAAATTGCTGTTTTAAGTTTTTCAATGGCTGTTGGGTATTCAATACGAACGTAAACATAACCTTTGTCTGCACCAATTGCATAACCAGCAATCATTAATCCTTCTAAAATACTATGAGGATCACCCTCAAGTAATGCTCTATCCATAAATGCACCTGGGTCTCCCTCATCTGCATTACAAATTACATATTTTTGATCAGATTCGTTGTTATAAGCGAATTTCCATTTAAGACCTGTTGGAAATCCACCACCACCACGACCACGTAAACCGGATGCTAACATTTCTTCAATAACTTCCATACGAGTCATTTCAAGTAATGCACGTCCAAGACCACGATATCCATCTTTAGCAATATATTCTTCAATATCATCAGGATTGATTAACCCGCAGTTTCTTAAAGCTACACGAGTTTGTTTTGAGTAGAATTTAATTTCATTAAAAGCTTTTACTTCTTTATTTTCTGTTAAAGCTTCATCAAATACTAATTTCTCAACAATACGGCCTTTGTAAAGATGTTCTTCACAAATTTCCTTTATGTGTTTGTTCTTAATCAAGGCATAAAATACACCTTCAGGATAAACAATAACAAACGGTCCTTGTTCACAAAGTCCAATACAACCAGTATTAACTAATTTGATTTCGTTTCTAATTCCGAGTCTTTCTAAATGTTCTTCAAATTCATCACGTAATGACTTTGCACCACGAGCAATACAGTTAGATCCACTACATATAAGTACATGGGCTCTTTCTATCATCTGTCATTCACCTACAATCTATATTTACCAATCACATAATCTAAGACAACTTTGCCACCGATAATATGTTCATTGACAATTCTTTCTGCGACTTCTTCATCAACCCTACAATAAGTTGTTCTTTCTTCACCTTGAAGAACTTCAACTATGGGTTCTATTGCACATTCACCGATACATCCAACTGGAGTTACGGTAACTTTTTCTATTTTGTTTTCAGCTATCATTTCAACAAACTTGTTCATTACTGGGCGAGCTCCTGCACTAATTCCACAAGTGGCCATACCAACAAGTATTCTCATACCGTCATTTTTACCACGCATTGTAACTTTGCTTTGTGCAGCGTCTCGAATCTTCTTTAAATCATCTAAAGATTTCATCTTGATTCCTCCTCTAAAATTGTCTTGATTCCTTCTCTTATATCATTTTTTATCCACGTAATTACATTGTAATCGGTGAATGGAATTCCTTCTAGAATGGTTTTTACTTCTCTTGTATCAAAAACGAAAACTTTATTATTAAATGTATGCTTATAATATATATCTATGTCTTTTTCATTTAAGGCAAGAATAATAATTGTATCTTCGATATCTCCTAGTGGAGCTCTATCAATATGATCATGACCAAAAATCGTTGTTACAGTTGTTCCTTTATTTACCTTTGAAGCTATAACCATATTGCCATTTGTCATTTCCTTCAAACGTCTTCAAGAAACGATTGCAAGTGATCATAATAATTAATTATCAGTTAATCCGTCTTTTTTAAGTCGTTTGCTTAAAGCCTGCCTTGATATCCCTAACATTTTGGCCGC
>CAYYOU010000124.1:0-4334 GCA_964473425.1 uncultured Candidatus Izemoplasmatales bacterium
GAATAGGCGAAATAGAAGACAAAAAGATTATCTATTTTGAAGGAGATTACGATTATTATAAGTTCCAAAAGAAAAAAGCTGTGTAAAAACTCACAAATAGCGCAAATATATGAAACAACTTTACAACCTTTTTAGGAATCGTGGTATAATAAGGATGTAATATTAATCGAAGAGAGGAGATGAGTATATGTCAAATAGATTTAAATTAAAAAAACCACATAAAGTAGTAGAAGAAGATGCTGTTGAAACTGAACAACATGAATCTTCTGAAAAAACTAAAGGTGGTAGTAAGTTTTCTTCTGCGAAGAACTCCAAAGGACACATGTCAGGTACCTTCTCTGGTAAATCCTCTAAAGTTTTTTCAAAGAAAAAAATCTAAACGGAAAACTTTGTTTTCCGTTTTTCTATGGAATAAGGCAAGGATAGTCGATTACTAAACACTGATTCATTTGATATTTTTTTAAAGTTTAGTATAGTTTTAATTATTATAGACATGTTATAATGTAAAAAGGTGATGAAAATGAAAATATATGGAAAAACAATTGAAGAGGCTTTAACGGAATTTAATGTCTCAAAAGATAATGGATTAACAAATTCTGAAGTTCTTTCTTTAAGACAACAATATGGAGAAAACAAATTAAATGAAAAAGGAAGAAAGTCAATCTTTAGAATGATCCTTAGTGAGTTAACTCAATTCCTAAATATATTATTAATAATAGCGGCAGCTGTAAGTATTATTGCAAGTGGACATTTGACAGATGGCCTTTTCATAATGGCAATTGTTATTTTAAATATTAGTTTAAGTGTGTTCCAAGAGAGAAAAGCTGGAAATGCAGTTAACGCTCTTAAAAGCATGAGTGCACCTGGTGCTAAAGTACTAAGAAACTCTGAACTTGAAAACATTGATTCACACGATTTAGTTCCTGGGGATATCGTCGTTATTGAAGCGGGAGATTATATCCCAAGTGATATAAGACTTATTGAAACTGTAAACTTAAAAGTTGATGAATCTGCTTTAACAGGTGAATCTGTTCCTGTTGAAAAAGATGCATCAACTACTTTCCCTGATTCTACACCTATAGGTGATAGAATCAATATGGGCTATATGAGCACTATTGTTACTTACGGTAGAGCAATAGGAATCGTAGTAAGCACAGGAATGAATACAGAAATAGGTGATATTGCTAGTTTATTAAACGAAGTAGAAGATGAAATGACACCACTTCAAATCAAAATTGACAAACTAGGAAAACAACTTGGAATGATCAGTATCGCAGTAGTAATACTAATCTTTATAGTAGGATTACTATATGGATTTGATGTCCTAGATTTATTCTTAATAAGTGTTAGTTTAGCGGTTGCGGCAATCCCTGAGGGATTACCGACAGTTATCACTGTAGTACTTGCTATTGGAATGAAGAAGATGGCTAGTAAAAAAGCAATTGTAAAAGAATTATCAGCTGTAGAAACACTTGGAAGTACAACAGTAATTTCAAGTGATAAAACAGGAACTTTGACTCAAAATAAAATGGTTGTTACTAGAATATTTGATAATGATAAAATTATTGAAGTAATAGGTTCTGGTTATTCATTTGATGGTGAAATCAAAGGGGATAATGAAAACATAAATAGATTACTTGAAATAGGTGCTTTGTGTAATGATTCATCCATTTCAGGAGAAACATTAATTGGGGACCCTACAGAACTTGCACTAGTTACTTTAGCTGGTAAAAAAAGCGTCGTGCAAAAAGCATTAAAAGAAAAATATAAAAGAATAGATGAATATCCATTTGATAGTGATCGAAAACTAATGAGTACAGTTCATAATATTGATGGAACAAAATATTTATATACGAAAGGAGCTCCAGATCAATTACTTAAATCATGTAAATATTATTTACTTGATGGCAAGTTAGTTAAACTTGATAAGAAGTTTAGAAGTACTATTGAACTTGCAAATCAAGGGTTAGCACGAGCTGCTTTAAGAGTTCTTGGATTTGCGTATAAAGAACTAAATGAATATGATGATATTACGAAAGAAGAACATGATTTAGTCTTCACTGGTCTTGTTGGAATAATTGATCCACCAAGAGAAGAAGTAAAAGCTTCAATTGCTGTTTGCCATAAAGCTGGAATTAGAGTTGTTATGATCACAGGGGATCATAAAATAACTGCTATGGCAATTGGAAAAGAACTAGGAATATTAAGCAAAGGTGATAGCGCACTAAGTGGCGAAGAAATAGATAAATTAGATTATCCTGAATTCTTAGAACTTGTTAAAATTACAAATGTGTTTGCTAGAGTATCACCAAACCATAAAGTAATGATTGTAAAAGCTCTTCAAGAAACCGGAGAAATCACCTCAATGACTGGTGATGGGGTAAACGATGCTCCTGCTTTAAAACAAGCAAACATCGGTGTTGCTATGGGTATTACAGGAACAGATGTTTCTAAAGAAGCTGCAGATATGATTCTAATGGATGATAATTTCATTACCATCGTTGAAGCTGTTGAAGAGGGGCGTGTAATCTATGCTAATATTAGAAAGTTTGTTGGATACTTAGTAAGTTGTAATGTTGGAGAAGTATTACTAATTTTTATTGCAATGTTACTTGGGTGGGGTAGTCCATTACTTCCTATCCAAATCTTATGGATTAACTTAGTAACTGATTCCTTCCCTGCTTTCGCTCTTGGACTTGAAAAGAAGGAAGACGGAATTATGGATAAAGATCCAATTGATCCAAAGGCATCAATTGTTGATAAAAAAATGGCAATTGCAATTGGATTCCAAGCAGTATTTTTATCTATTGCTGTATTGATATCTTATTATATAGGAAATAACATTATTGGTGGACATGAATACATGGGAGAAACATTTGCATTTATTACTATTATTACAGGTGAACTCCTAAGAACGTATTCAGCACGTAGTGAAACTGTAACTATCTTTAAAATGAGACTATTTGAAAATAAATATGTGAATTACTCAGTATTATTTGGGTTAGGATTATTACTAATCGTATTATTTGTACCAGGTATTAATGATTTATTTAAAACAGATGTAAACATTGCGTTTACTAGTTTATTAATTGCATTTGCATTAGGATTTATACCATTATTTGGTGGAGAATTATCAAAGTTATTTAAGTAAAATTATCTCAAAAGAATCAGATAGATTCTTTTGAGACATTGCGGTCGTGGCGGAATGGCAGACGCGCTACCTTGAGGGGGTAGTATTTTAGGATGTGTGAGTTCAAATCTCATCGACCGCACCAATAGTATACAAAAGGTCTATTCCATAAATAGACCTTTTTAATTTGCAAAATAAAAACACCTCGATACTATATAGTAACGAGATGTCTTGGTTTTTAGATTATTAGTTACAATCTATTGCTGTTCCATTCTTATTTTGATACATATTGGAGTCTGCTGAGTCGATAAGTTCTTCTAATGTAATAATATCATCAATTGTTGCACACCCGAGACTGAGAGAAACATACTCTTTAATATGAGGTGTTGCTGTTTCTTTAAATTTGTTAGTGATTTTACTAACTATAGTCATTATTATTGATTTATCAGTTCCTGGTAGTAAAATTATGAACTCATCTCCACCCCATCTTCCGATGATATCGTTCGTTCTTAGTATCTTAGGTAATAAGTTGGAAGCAAATTTCAAGACTTCATCACCGATATTGTGACCATAAGTATCATTAATTGACTTAAAGTTATCTATGTCACACATAATTAATGAGAATTTTATGTTATTTAAATTGAAATTCTTAAATAGAATTTCTAAATCGCTGTTAATCTTATGACGATTTGCAAGTCCTGTTAATTGATCAGTTTCGCTTAGTGTCTTCACTTTATGAAGGGAATCTTCAAGTAGAAACTTGTTTGATCTAAGTTTACTTATCATTGTAGATTGATTTTCAACAAGATAAGAGGTAAACATAGTTATAATAAGTACAACAGAAAACATATTGAATAAAGAGTCTATAAAAGACTGATTTATAAAGTTTGTACTTGTATCAAAAAAGATCAAGTTAATCATTTTAAAAAGATATAGAACTCCGAGTACTAAAAATTGATATATGAATACATTTGAAATTAAATGAACCTTGTTTTTAATCATATTCAGAACGGTTTTAAATACTGGAATTGATATTAAAAAACCATATAAGATATTTGTAAAGATATAACTTGCTCCAGATATTGAGAGAATACTATAAGTTAACCCTATTAGTATGCAATAGCTAATAATATAAAAATAATTTGCTTTGTAACTACTATTATATAAAGCATTGATAAGTGTCATCAATAAAAGAAAGGATAGA
>CAYYOU010000125.1:0-4315 GCA_964473425.1 uncultured Candidatus Izemoplasmatales bacterium
TCTTCATCTCTTTCCATCTTCTTAACACTTCTTGATACTCTTCCTTGATATACTTCACTATCTCTAGAAGATGCTTTTAATCTGTTTTCTGTGAATCCAGTTTTTGTATCTCCTGGAAGAATACTGCATGCACTAATTTTAAAAGGTTTCAGTTCCATTCTCAGTCCTTCTGTATACCTTTGAAGGCTAGATTTTGTCATTGTATATACTGCTTGAAAAGGTAACGTTATCTCACCAGCGACTGATCCAATATTAATGATTTTACTTCTATCAGTTTCTTTTAACAGTGGTAATAACTCACTTGTTATCTTCATAAGGCCAAACAAGTTAACACTGAATATTTTTTTTATTTCAGCCATAGAAGAAAATTCTAAAGAACCACTTATTCCTATTCCTGCACAATTAATCAAAACATCCAATTTTTGATACTTTTTACGAATCTCTTCTGAAATCTTTATAATGTCTTCTGTTACTGAAAGATCACATAAGTAATAATCAATTCCTAGGTCTTCTTTTGGAAAACTTCTTGAAATACCTATCACAGTATTCCCTTGAGATTTAAAAAATTTAGCAAATGCTAATCCTATTCCACTAGATGCTCCTGTTACTACAATAGTTTTATTCATAATAATTCCTCCATAGTGTAAGGATGTCATCGTCTTGATCAGGCAGACCATTTAAGACATCTGCAATTATTGATGCTGCTTCATCCATAAGCTCTTTTGTATGTGTAGCAGTATAACTAGTTCTAATCATACATTCGCCCTCAGGAGATGCAGGTGGTACAACTGGATTAACATAAACCCCTTTATCAAATAGAATTTTACATGCCACCAGTGTTCTAAGTAATGAATAAGTATATATTGGAATAATAGGTGAACCTACATTACCCGCAACTTTTACCCCTCTTTTTTCGAGGGCTTTTCTCATATATAATGTTATATCAAGTAATTTTTTTGGTAAAGATGGATCACTTTTTAAAATACGAAGAGCTTCTAGTGTTGCAGCTGCATTTGATGGTGGAATTGAAGCACTATAAATATAAGGTCTTGATTTATGTTTTATGTATTCAATTACTTCTTTTTTTGCTGAAACATGTCCCCCTAAACTTGCTAATGACTTAGAGAATGTTCCCATAATTATATCTACATCGTCTTCTAATCCAAAGTATTCAGCAGTACCTCTTCCGCACTCTCCAAGTACTCCTAAAGAATGAGCATCATCAACCATTATTCTAGCGTTATATAATTTACCTAACCTTACAATCTCTGGAAGATTTGCAATATCTCCACTCATACTAAAGATTCCATCAGTAATAATTATTTTCCCTTTGTCTGTAGGAGTTTCTTGTAGTTTCTTTTCTAAATCTAACATATTGTTATGCTTGTATCTACTTACGCTTGCATAACTTAATTTAATCCCATCATATATGCTTGCATGATTCTCGCGATCACTAAAAATAACGTCATTTCGAGTCGCAATGGCAGCAATGATTCCAAGATTTGTTTGAAATCCAGATGAAAAAGTTAATGTCGCTTCCTTATTTAGAAATTCGGCAATTTCTTTTTCTAGTTGTAAATGCAGTGTGAGAGTTCCGTTTAAAAATCTTGAGCCAGATACTCCTGTCCCAAACTTTTTTATAGCTTCAATACTTGCACGAATTACTCTCTCGTCGTTAGTCAATCCCAAATAGTTATTTGACCCCACCATTATTTCTCTTTTACCTTCCATAATTACTTCAATATCTTGCGCCGATTCAAGAGCGTGAGAATATGGATAGAGACCCATTGCTTTTACTTCGTCCGTTTCATCATAATTAAAACATTTCTTAAAGATATCCATAAAAATTACCTATTCCTTACCTAACTAAGATAAATCAATCAATCTATCTTCGTTTTCTTCTCATCCATAAGACACTTAATCCTAAAGATACTACAGTCATTAAGATATACTGTAAACTAATTTCAATATCAAATATTGTTTCTATTAAGAGCACAAAAACATATGCAGACCCTACAACAGCAATTACTTTGAATAGTATGTTAAAAGGTCTAACTGTTATTTACCTTTATTGAAAATTTCTTTTTTCACTAAGTCAATAAACTCCTCTACAGTTATCGTAACTTGTTCTTGTTCACCAAATTTACGGTAAGTAACCAAGTTGCTATCTATTTCATTATCTCCAACAACTAATTGATAAGGAATTTTTTGTGTTTGTGCGTCTCTTATTTTATACCCTAATTTTTCTTCTCTTAAATCTAATTCACTTCTTAAATCATGATCAATAAATAGATCATTCAATTTTTTAGCGTAACCTGAATGAACTTCTAAAGATACTGGAATTAATTTGATTTGAATTGGTGCAAGCCATGTTGGAAATGCTCCTTTGTATTGTTCTAACAAAATACTCATTAAACGTTCCCAAGTTGATATTAATCCTCTATGTATCACAACAGGACGATGTTTTTCACCATCACTTCCAATATAAGTTAATTCAAATCTTTCTGGTAGTAAGAAATCTAGTTGAACAGTCGACATCGTAATTACATGACCCATAGCTGTACGAACTTGAATATCTATTTTAGGTCCATAAAATGCTGCTTCACCTGTCATAACAGTATGTTCAATATTGTTTTCTGCGAGCAATTCTTTTAAGATGCTTTCTGCCATATCCCATAATTCATCATTATCATGGAATTTACCTTTGTCTTTGTCTCTTAATGCAAGTTCAACATATTCAATTTCTAATCCTAAATCAGCAATTGCTTGTAAGATTAGATTGTATGCATCTAATACTTCTTCTTTGATTTGATCGTGTCTTGCGAATATATGAGCATCTGTTAGAGTCATAGCGCGAACTCTTTCAAGCCCTGTTAGTCCCCCACTTGCTTCATAACGGTGTTGTGTAACTATTTCCGCATATCGTATAGGGAGATCGCGATAACTTCTTAAATCAGATTTATATACTAACATGTGATGAGGACAACTCATTGGTCTTAACACAAATGTTTCTCCATCTCTTTCCATCACTGGGAACATGTTTTCTCTATAATGAGACCAATGTCCACTTATCTCATATAATCTTTTTGTTCCAAGTGCTGGTGTAGATACATGTTGATACCCTGCTTTTCTTTCTAATTTATAAACATAATCTTCTAACACTTTTCTGACAGTGTACCCATTTGGCAACCACATTGCAAGGCCTTGCCCAGCGTCATTATTAAGTTCAAAGATTTTAAGTTCTTTTCCTAGTTTTCGGTGGTCTCTTTCTTTTCTTTCTTCAAGCATAAGTAAATGTTTCTTAAGATCTTCTTCAGTAAACCAAGCAGTCCCATATATTCTTTGAAGTTGTTCGCGCTTGCTATCGCCTCTCCAATATGCTCCTGCTAATGATAACAATTTAAAGAATCTAATGTTTTTAGTGCTTCCAATATGTCCACCTTTACATAAATCAGTAAATTCTCCTTGTGTATATAGACTAATTACTTCTCCTTCTGGAAGATCAGTGATTAGTTCTACTTTATATTTATCATCTTTAAAAAACTCTAAAGCATCACTCTTTGAAAGTTCGCTTCTAGTTATTTTTGTTTGTTCTTGAGAAATTCTTTTCATCATTTTTTCTATTTTTGCTAAATCTTCTTCTTTGATTTGTTCTCCAGCATCAATATCATAATAGAATCCTTCTCTAATATTTGGACCGACACCAAATTTTGCATTTGGATATAACCTTTTCACAGCTTGTGCCAGTAAATGGGCTGCACTATGATTAAGAACATCAAATGCTGATTGATCTTTTTTAGTGATTATGTTGATTGTTGCATCACTATTTATCGGTCTATTCAGATCATATAACTCGTCATTTACATACCCAGCAACACTTTGCTTTTTTAATCCAGAAGAAATACTTCCAGCAACACTTTCAATAGTTACTCCTTGTTCAAACTCTTTTATAGAGCCATCAGGAAATGTTAGTTTTATCATTTTTTGTCCTCTTTTCTCTTATATTTTATTTCATTTATTTTGTCTTTTTCAATGATTGCTTCTACTAAATCAATATCATATATATTAGCCATATGATTCACAAAATGAAGAATATCATAAAGCTCGTATTTGATTTTCTCTTTTAACTCTTTGGTTAATGTACTCATTGATTCTCTTCTAACTTCAACAGCAAGTTCTCCAACTTCCTCAACTAATTTTAACATAACTTGTAACTTAAATTCAGGTTTGAAATCAATTTCTTTAATATGTTGCTGTAATTCTCTAATACTGATGTCTTTGTTTATCATTGTATCTCTCCTTCTAAAATAAAAAA
>CAYYOU010000126.1:0-4309 GCA_964473425.1 uncultured Candidatus Izemoplasmatales bacterium
ACTCTATTTATCAGTTAGAATCGTAGTTCTTCATAAAACTTTTGACACTACCTTTTCTATATATTATATACACATTGTTTTCGATGTTGTCAAGTGACTATCTTCATTATATATATACATATATATAAAATAATTTTCTTTATTTTTTTATAACAAATGTCATTCTATCTTTTCCTTGGAGGTCTTTTTTCTGAATTATTTCTACGTTTTTAAGATGCTTCTTAATCATTTTTTTAAGTTCTTTAGCTTTATTGAAAGCATGTTCAAAAGCGATTATATAATTATCATTAAGGATGCTTTCAGCTCCTTTGATGATTGTTCTATAAAAATCAAGTCCATCTTCCCCACCAAACAATGCAAGAGATGGCTCGTTATCTTTAACAAGTCCTTCTACAAATTCTTTATTAGGTATGTATGGAGGGTTCGAAACTAAAACATCAAACTTTTTTCCTTCAAGAGGAGCTAGCATATCTCCTTGTAAAAAAGTAACGTTACTTTTCAATACTTTATTGTTTAATCTGGCTACTTCTAAGGCTTTATCAGATATATCAGTACCAGTAACCTTCATATTAGGTTCTTCAATATCTAAGGTGATTGCTAAACATCCAGACCCCGTTCCTATGTCAACAACTTCTACTTCTTTTGAATCAAACACATCTTCATAAATGATTAGGATATTTCCAAGAAGTTCTTCTGTTTCAAATCTTGGGATTAAAACATCTCTATTAACAACAAATGTATGTCCATAAAAATCTTGAGTTCCAATAATATGCTGTACAGGGATATTCTTAGCGATATATCTATCTACTCCATATAGAAACTCTTGGTAAAGATCCTCTGGCATATCTTTTTCCATAGATAACAATAATTCTGAGCTATCCATTTTAGCAAAGTGCATCAAGAGTAATTTAACTCCTGAATCCTCTTTTTGATTGTCTAATGCGTATTGTTCATTAATTCTCAATATTTCTTTATAGTTTGGCATAATACCACCTCTTTAAAACATACAAAGAAGAGCTTTAGCTCTCCTTATGTTTGTTTATTCTCCTGCTAGTTTTCTCTTAATTTCTTCAGTCATTAACGCTTCAATTATGGGTTCTAACTTACCTTCCATAATTCTATCTAATTGTATTATTGTGAAGCCAATACGATGATCAGTAACTCTGTTTTGAGGATAATTGTAGGTCCTAATTTTTTCACTACGATCTCCATTACCAATTTTACTTCTTCTTTCGTCGCCTTCTTTATCAAGTTTATCTTGAACCATTTTATCATAAAGTCTAGCTTTTAGAATTCTTAATGCTGTTGCTTTATTACTGTGTTGGCTTTTCCCATCTTGGCAAGTAACTATTAACCCAGTAGGGACATGTGTAACTCTAACAGCAGAATCTGTAGTATTAACTGATTGTCCACCAGCTCCACTTGATCTATATGTATCAATCCTTACATCTGACATATTCATTTCTACTTCAAAATCTTCTGCTTCTGGAATAACTAAGATAGTCGCAGTAGATGTATGAACTCTACCTTGAGATTCTGTTTGAGGAACTCGTTGTACTCTATGTGCACCAGATTCATATTTCATGAATGAATACACGTGATCTCCAGATATAGTAAATTCAATTTGAGAAAACCCACCAGCTCCTGATTCTTCTGAATTAGAGATTTCAATACTCCAATTTTTAAGTTCCGCATATTTAGTATACATGCGGAATAAGTCTCCAGCAAAAATATTAGCCTCACTACCCCCAGCTGCCCCTCTGATTTCAACTATTACATCTTTATCATCATCTGGGTCTTTTGGGATTAGTAATACTTTTAATCTTTCCTCAATTTCAGGAAGTCTTGATTTGATTTCATCAAGTTCCATATGAGCCATTTCTACTAGTTCAGGATCATCTTCATGCATCATTTCTTTTAAATCAGAAATGGTATTCTGCACTTGTTTGTATTCTGCATATAATTCAACTACAGCTTCTAAAGATTTTTGTTCAATAGATAATTCTGTCAATCTACTTATATCAGATACAATGTCAGGATCCATTAACTGATTATTGATATCATTATATCTTTGTGTCATTTGATTTAGTCTATTTATCATATATATCACTCCGGACTATATTATATTACAACAATACTTTATTTTCAACTAAGAACAAGTTTCATTTTCTTTACTCTTCTTAAATATAGTATAAACCAAGCTGTAAGAACCACACCTTTGACTATACTTGTAACTGAAACAACCCACCAAATTCCTGCAAATCCAAGTGATACACTAAACAACATTGCGAGAGGAATTCTAAGTCCATTACCAATAATTCCAACACTTGATGGAATCTTCGTTTTACCAAGACCATTAAATGCTCCTGCAGTTGTTAATTCAATTATCATAAATAACTGTGAAATACTCAAGATTTCTAAATATGTTTTTCCTATAGCTAAAGTACTTTCTGTTTCAAAGAAAATACCAAATAATTGTTCTGCGAAAACAAACAAGACTATATTAATGATTATTCCATATGGTACAAGTAATTTTAAAGCAGTATAGTACCCTTTTCTAATTCGATCATATTTCATGGCTCCAAAATTCTGTCCTACAAAACTAGCAAGAGCCACTTGGAACCCTGAAGCTATCATCCAAGCCAAAGCTTCGATCTGGCTGCCAACTCTTTGAATCGCCAAAACCGATGAGCCATAAGATACAATCATTATCCCAAGCACAATGCTTATTGAAGTGAACAACATACTTTGGATTCCTACAGGAAGACCAATTTTTGCAATTTCTTTTAAATACTTAAATTCAAAGTGTTTCTTGGGATTAATGACGAAAGGTCTATTCTTAGTAGAATAAAATACTATATAGATACCTAATATAAATGTTTGTGCAATTACAGTAGCAATAGCAGCTCCCTTAACTCCCATTCCAAGTCCAGGGAATACTGATCCAAATACATTCACATTATCTAATATAAAGAATGGATCAAGAACAATATTTAAAATCAATCCAGAAGCAGTAATAAGTAAAGTGTTTATCGTTTTTCCGAGTCCATCATTTACTCCATTAAAGAAGTTAACCATGAACAATGAAATTCCAAACATTGATACTATTTGGAGATAGCTAGTTGAGTATTCTATCACATTAGCACTATCTAAATTGAATAAATCAATATATAAATTCGAACCTAAATATCCGAATAAAGAATATCCTATAGCAAACAACAACATAAGAACAAAGCCACTATTAGCATATTTAGTTACAAGATTCATATCACTTTTACCAGCAGATTGGCTAATCATAACTGATGATCCAATTTTAGCAAGTAAAATAAGGCCAAACCCAAACCAGATGTAATATCCAGCAGTTCCAACAGCTGCTATTGCTTCATCAGGATCCAATCCCATACTTCCAACTTTTCCAACCCAAAACATATCTGTTAAATTATATGTCATTTGAATTATACTTGTGAACAAAGTTGGTATAGCAACGATTAATAATTTTTTAAAAATACTTCCAGTAGTTAGATCTATTTTTCTCTTCATTTTAGTCACCTTTTTTTCATCATGAGAATTATACCATTATCTTATAAAAAAAACTACATTTTTGTTCGAAAAATAAAAACCCTGAAATTTCAGGGTTTTACTCATCTAAATATATCATTTTTGCATATGGGAATGGATCTAATGCTCTTTCAAAAATTCCTTGCACATACGCAATTAAAACTCCATAATTAACAATCGGTATTTCTTTCTCAACAACCTGAGATATTCGATGCATCATTTCTGCTTTATTTAGCATACATGCACCACAATGAATAACCAATTTTACATCTTCCATATCCTTTGGAAATGAATATCCTGAACTATATGTAAAATTAAAGTCTTTTCCAGTATACTGTCTTAACCATCTTGGTATTTTAACTGTTCCTATATCATCACTTTGACGGTGATGAGTACAACCTTCGCTAACTAATATTCTGTCACCATTTTCTAATTTTTCGATAGCTTTTGCACCTTTAACAAGTTCTTCCAAATCTCCTTTATTTCTGGCAAATAAAATTGAAAAAGATGTTAGCATAATGTCTTTTGGAGTATCTGCTGAAACTTTCAAAAATACTTGGGAATCGGTAATAACTAACTTTGGTTTAGTCCCAAGCTTGTCTAATGTTTCTCTTAACTCGTGTTCTTTCGTAACAACTGCGATTGCATCACTTTCTAAAATGTCTCTAATAGTTTGTTGTTGTGGTAGTATTAATCTGCCTCTAGGAGCTGCTTTATCGATAGGAGTAACAAGAACTACTATGTCTCCAGG
>CAYYOU010000127.1:0-4256 GCA_964473425.1 uncultured Candidatus Izemoplasmatales bacterium
GAATGAAGATCTGTCATTTCCTCTAGCTTCTGCATTAAATAATGCACTAATACCAGTAGCATAGTAAACTTGTGGAATTCCAGCTGCTTTTAATGTTTCTAAAGTAGCACTAACCGTAGGAGTTCCAAAGTGTCCAACAAATGCAAATACTTTGTCATCATTTAATAATTTTTCTGCGTAAGTTATACCTGTAGCAGCATTAAATTCATCGTCATATTCGATAAATTCAATTGTTCTACCTGCAACTCCACCTGCATCATTAACCATATCGAAGTATGCGTTAATACCTTGGTTGAATGGTACACCAACAAATGCTAAGAATCCTGAAGTTACTGCAGAGTTACCAACTGTAACTGTAGTAGCAGTAACACCTTGTGATGGAAGTACAACAACTGGTACTTCTTCTTCTTCATCTTCCACACAAACACCATTTACATCAGACCAACCGTTATCACAAACTAGTGGATCTTCTTCTATTTCAGTAACACCACCACAAGCTGATAGTGAAACCGCGAATAATGAAACTAATGATAATAATACTAATTTTTTCATTTTTGTTCCTCCTTATTTTTTTCCAATATATTCATATTAGAGTTGATTCCTTACTTACCTAAATAAGCCGCAACTAGTTTAGGGTTGGATATTAAATCTTGTGACTTCCCTTCCATAATTACTTCTCCAACTTGAATTACATATGCATAGTCTGAGATTTTCAATGTTTGGAGGGCATTTTGCTCTACGAGTAAAATCGTTGTTCCTTCTTTTTTAAACTCTTTGATAATACTAAATATATCCCTAACAATTAGTGGTGCTAGTCCTAGAGACGGTTCATCTAGAATCAGTAATTTTGGGCTAGCCATTAATGCTCTTGCTATTGCGAGCATTTGTTGCTCTCCACCACTAAGTGTTTTAGAAATTTGAGATTTTCTTTCTTCTAAAACTGGAAAATAATTGTAAACTCTTCTTAGGTTTTTTTCCAATGTTTGTTTCCTAGAAAGTTTATTAACTGTATCTTTTTTAATTGTAAATGCCCCTACTTTTAGGTTTTCTTCAACAGATAGATTTCCAAATATCTGTCTACCCTCAGGTGACATTGCGATTCCTTTTTGTGTTATTTTTTCTGCAGGTAAGGTAGTAATATCTTCATCATTAAACAAAATACTTCCTTCTTGCGCTTCAATCAATCCTGATATCTTTTTAAGTAGAGTGGTTTTACCACCACCATTTGATCCAAGTATTGCTACTATGCTTCCTTCTTCAACTTCTATATTCACACTTTTTAAAGCTTGAATTACACCGTAAGATACACTTAGGTTTTTTATAGACAATAACTTACTCATCAATATCGCCTCCAAGATAAGCTTCTTGAACGATTGTAGATGCAACTATTTCTTGTGGCGCACCCATTGCTAGAAATTTCCCAAATGAGATAGCACAAATTCTATCACACACATCCATTACAAATCCCATATCGTGTTCTACAAGTAATATTGAACAATTGAAGTTATCTCTGATTTGATATATTAAATCAGATAACTCTTTCGTTTCAGTTTCGTTAAGTCCTGCTGCTGGTTCATCGAGGATAATCAACTTAGGATCACACATCAATGTTCTAGCTATCTCTATTTTCTTAAGCACACCATAAGGTTGTCCGAAAGCATAAAAATCTTTTAAGTAATCTATCTTTAGAAACTTTAAAACTTCTAACGCTTTTTCTCTTATTTTCTTTTCTCGCTTTTGGTGTTCTAAAGATGTGAGAAATTATGTCTGATTTAAACTGACTGTGAGCTCCAATTAAGACATTATCAATTACTGATAAATCTTTAACAAGTTCAATATTTTGGAATGTTCTTACCAAACCTTGTTCTATAACTTTCGTCACTTTAATATCATTCAAATTGATTCTTTCATTTTGTTTATTTGTAACCCAAATTTCACCTTCATCTTCTTTGTAAAACTGAGTAATACAGTTAAATACAGTTGTTTTCCCAGCTCCATTAGGTCCAATAAGTCCAACTATTTCATTTTCATAGATATCAAAGCTTAAATTATCAACTGCTTTTAGTCCTCCAAAATACATTGACAAGTTCTTTATTTCTAGCACTTTATTATTCATTTGGAGTCACCTTCTTTTTTGTTCTCTGCTTAATTTTGTAGTAAAGTTTCTTAATATCATGTCCAATATAGACTGCTCCATGTGGATAAAACATGATTACTACAATTATTAATATTCCTGAGAAAATATAAGAAAATCCGTTGATTCCAGAAAATAATTCTTTTAGCCAAAGTGCTGGAAGACCATAAATAATAAATGCTCCAATGAATGTACCAAATATTGATTTAAATCCTCCTACCACTACAATAGCAATTATTATAAGCGATAAATTCAATGTCCATTCAACTGGTGTAACATATTTAAAGAATGAGGCATACAATACTCCTGCAAGAGTAGCAAACAGCGTTGCTGTTATAAATGCAACTAAACGGTATTTCATTAAACTAATACCCATTGCTTGAGCAGCATGCTGACTTCTACTCATAGCCATTAATGCTCTACCTGTTCTACTATTCACAATATTGTAAATTATAATCATTGTGATGACCATCATTATAACCAGTAAGATATAGGTTAAGTTCCGATCAATTGCAAATGTTCCAAATAGCATATTTATATGTGGATAGTGGAATGCAGTTCCACTAAATCCTCCTGTAAACCAAGTTACTGTTTTAAATATTTGTAAGAATATCTCCCCAACAAACAATGTAGCGATTGCTAAATAGATTCCTTCAACCTTTAAACTAAACAATCCTATCAAAGCACCAATTAATCCTGCAACTGCTAATGTAACAAGGGTTGCCCCAATAAATGTAAGACTCAGTGCATCACTAAAATATATAACTCCATATGCTCCAAATCCAATAAATCCTGCTGTCCCAAGTGATATAAGTCCTGAAAACCCTAGAAGTAGATTTAATCCCAGTGCTACAATGGTATAAATAATTAACAAAGCAATAGTGCTTAACGTTGAATATTCCATAATTTCAGCACTTATAAGCATTGGTGCAAAACTGAGTAATACTCCGAATAATATGTATCTTATAGGTGGGCTTTTTGTAAATGATTTTGACATGACTCCTTTTGTGCTAAAAAACTCTTTTAGCCATTTTTTATTAATTGTCATATCATCACCTACACTTTACTGATACTTTTCTTACCAAATAAACCAAATGGTTTAAAGAATAAGAAAATAAGAATAATGATATACACATATACGTTGCCCCACACATCATCAACGTAGTACTGTGTTGCACTTTTACTAAATGCTATGATATAAGCTCCTATTACAGGACCATGAAATGTTCCGAATCCCCCTAGTACACAAGCGAAGAA
This sequence comes from uncultured Candidatus Izemoplasmatales bacterium, assembly GCA_964473425.1. GTDB lineage: Bacteria > Bacillota_I > Bacilli_A > Izemoplasmatales > Izemoplasmataceae > JAFGXW01. The sequence continues at coordinate 3,392 of CAYYOU010000127.1, forward strand.
TGCATTTACTTGCACATCAGACATCATCATTACATTCACACTAGACTGTGGAGCAATAATTAATGCAGCAAGTGTTCCAAATGCTGCTGCAGTTGCCCAAGAAGCCATTGTTACTCTTTTTGTAGGAACTCCCATAAGTCTTGAAGTAACTTCATTTGATGCAGTAACTCTTATTGCTAGCCCCCATCTTGTATATTTTAGGAACCAGAATAAAAATCCCATTAATGATATAGATAAAGTAATAATAAAAATTGCATTATGAGTTATTGTTGTTCCTAGTAAATGTATTGTTGAAGATTCTGTAATATTAATAAATCTCGGGATTCTTAATGGATCTACTCCAAATATCATTGGAATAAGTCCAATAATTACCATAATCAATCCAAGTGTAATTATTTGTTTTGAGACTGGAGATACTTTTGAAGCTGGTCTAATAATAAATGTATCTATTAATATCCCGGTTATAAATGCTGTAAGCATTGAAACAACTGCCACAGCCCAAATACTCCATCCCCATTCAATAAACAACTTAGCAGCAACAAATGCGTTTAAAGTTCCAATAGAACCTTGAGCAAAGTTTGTTGTTGAAGATGTTCTAAAGATTAATACAATACCTAAAGCAGCTAACGCATAAACGCTCCCAGTCTCCAAGCTTTTAAATAATAAAAAGAAGAATGTATCCATTTAGCCCCACCTCACTATATTAGAAGCCCAAACGTACCCTATGCCTGCTGCTAGCAAGCAAATATTGTCTCCTGATTTTATCATTTTTTTTTCATTTGCCAGATGAAGTGATAATATTTGATCAATCTGGCCAATGTGTCCGTAATTTTCTAAATAAATTGTTTGTTCCTCAGATAATTTT
>CAYYOU010000128.1:0-4193 GCA_964473425.1 uncultured Candidatus Izemoplasmatales bacterium
GTTTCTTAAGGATAGTTGTATATTAAAAAAGCGCTGGAATAGCGCTTTTATTTTTCAAAATCTATTAAGTCTTTCAGTTCCATATTAAATCTTTTTTCGAAAATCACTTTAAATGATTTAAGGTTATCATCTCTGCTTTCAATAAATAACAGCATAAAACACTTTTTTGCGGATTGAAGAGCCTCAGGTTTTTGATCTAGTATTTGCAGTGCTAGTGCATTGTAGAAATATAGATGTGATAATGAATTAGTTCTGCAATTATCTAAACAATATTTGATTCCTCTATTTGTCACATCAAGTACTTTAGTATAATCATCTTGCATTCCGAAAATTTTCGAAATGTTTGAATAAACAGATGGCAAGTGATCTGATCCATATGTTGAAGTAAAATTAAAATCATCTTTAGACAGTATTTGATATAAGAAATTAGCAGCCTCGTAATTATCAACTTTTGCACTTAAATTAACAATTTGTATAAGAGTTGACAATTCAACAGAGTTGAATGAAGTTTTATGAATGCAATTTGGGTAATCAATTAACTTTGAGTATAATTCTAGAACATGAACATCTGAAACAAGATTTAGAGAGTGTTGAATTAATAGCATACAGAAGTCATACATTTGAGTCGTGTGGTCAGATAGAAAGATATCTTTTCCGAGTTCTCTGCCTAATTCATAAGCCTTACTTATTTGTTGTTCCCTAACTAAACTATAAAGATGAAGAACTTTGTTTTTTTCATTATCATGTTTCTTGCTAAATAAAAGGTGAATATCATTAATGCTAAATTTTAATCTATCTGCAATTGATATGAGTTTTCCGTTAGGGATAGAAGTGTCACCACGTAAATAACGTTTATACTGACTTAAAGACATAACCCCATCGCAATGGTCCTCTCTGGAGATATCTCTCTCAAGTCTTAAACCATCAATAAACAGTCCGAATTCTCTAGCTCCATCATTCATTTTTGCACATCCTTCTCTTTGGGTCATATATGAACTTTTATTTTATTAAATTTATTTATATAATAATAGCAAGGAGTTGATTTTACATGAAAAAACTATTAGCAATATTTATAGCATTAGGTATGATTTTATCATTTTCAAACCCACAAGCAGTTTCTGCAGGAGAAGATAATTGGTTTGCTGATGACTTTCCAATTGATATTCCATTTGTAGGTTAATACCAAGAGTATTTTACTATAAATTCTCTTATATTAAAAGAATCAAAAGATAATTTTATATAAATATTATTAATACAAGGAAGCTGTAGAGAGTTTCTTGCAGCTTTTGTTATGGGAAAAATAGGATGAATGGAGGAAATATAATGACAAATATTCAGGAATTAGAAGTTGAATTTGAAGGTATGCTTGGAACTATTAAGCAATATTCTTGTGATCCCTATGTTGTTAGCTATCTTGAAAGATTAAAGGATGCTATTCAAAACAAAGAACTAAGAATAATTAGAATCATGATTGCAAAACTAAATGAATGGTATGAGGATAATATAACAGAAATAGAGACTAACAGATGGGTAATCAATATTGGTTCGCATCATAAAACTCAGCGTTTAATAAAAGAATTTATGTTTAAATTCAAATCATAATAGTGAAATTAAAAAGAAAAAGGAATCCTTTTTCTTTTTCTATACTTTTTCCAAGTCTGATATATTTAATCCAAAGTGTTTTTTTAGATTCACTTCAAATATCTCTGATTTTTCACGATTGTCTTCTACATATAGTAACAAAAATGATTTTTTAATAGATATTTTTGCTTCTTCAGTTCTGCCTAGATATAGTAATGCAAGGGCTTTGTAATAAAAAAGATGTACTAAGGAATTCGATATGTGATTTTTTAAACAAATATTAATTCCAGTTTGAGCTAAAGATAGTACTTTTTCATTTTCGTCCATTTGACCTAAAGAATTGCATACATTTGCAATCAAACTGGGAATTTTTGAATTTAAATCTCCAAATTTTGCAGCGTTCTTATTTTTTAAGATGTTATACAAGAAAAATATTGCTCTCTTATCATTGCTTTTTTTGTATGCATGATTAGAGATTGAAATTAATGTAATCAATTCCACAAAATTTACTTCCTTGAAGTTAAGACAATTAGGGTAATCAATAAGTATCTTGAATTTGTTCATTGCAACATCGGTTGGAATACGTTTTAAGTAATGCAAAGTAGATATTTCACAAAACTCAAAAAACGTTTCATTATATTTTGAGGTCAGATCTGACTTGTTATATTCAGATAATAAATTATATGCATCTTTGTATTTCATGTTTATAATATTTGAGTATATCTGACTCACATACGTGTATTCGGTATTTTCTCTAGAAAAATAGAGACTGTAAATATTGAGGAAATTCATTTCGAGCCTGTCGACTAGCTTAAATATTTTCTCGTTTGAAATTGCAGATTCACCTTTTAAGTATCTTTGATATTGCCTTTTAGATATAATACCATCAACGAAATCATCTTGTAGGATTTTTCTTGAGACTCGTATATTTTCAATGAATAAACCAAAATCCTGAGATGTATTCTGCATTGTGAGTCCTCCTTGGATGAATCTAATAAGTATGAAATTATACTTATTTTCTTTTTCTACCTAAACCTATTCTGTCATTAAATTTCATTATTTTTTTATATGCAACTTCATTAGCTCTATCTCTACCTTTATCCAAAATGTCATCAAGTTCTTTTGAATTAATTAGTTCTTTGTATCTCTCTTGGATTGGTTTTAATTCTTGAAATACTATTTCTCCTAAATCCTCTTTAAATTCTTTATAGCCTAAACCGGAATATTTCTTTTCGATTTCTTTGAAAGGCATATTTGATATTACATGATAGATAGTCATTAAATTTGAGATCCCTGGTCTGTTTTCTGGATCGTATGCTACGTTTCCTAGTGAATCTGTGATTGCTGATCTTATTCTCTTTTTAATTATATTCTCAGGATCTAACATATTGATTCCTGATTTCTCGTTTGAATCACTTTTACTCATTTTTGATGAAGGATCAGTTAAACTATTTATTTTAGCTCCTATCTCAGCAATTAGAGGATTTGGAACTGTGAAAATATCATTGTATTTGTTGTTAACTCTAACAGCTATGTCTCTCGCAAGTTCTAGATGTTGTTTTTGATCTTTACCAACAGGTACAAATTCAGGATCATAAAGTAAAATATCTCCAGCCATTAAAGTAGGGTATGTGAAAAGACCAACAGTAACTCCTGATTCCTGTTTTTTTGCTTTGTCTTTATACTGTGTCATTCTTTCAAGTTCTCCAATGTATGAATTACATTGAAGTAGGTATGCCATTTGAGAGTGAGCTGGTACTTCTGATTGAATAAATAGATTCACTCTTTTTGGATCAAGTCCACATGCTAAATACAATGCAGCAAGTTCCTTTATTTTTGTTCTTAAGAATTTTTTATCTTTATGAATTGTTATAGCGTGCAGGTCTGCAATAAAGATAAAAAATTCATAATCTGGCATTTTATCTTGTAACTTGACAAAATTTTTGACACTTCCTAAATAAGTTCCAATGTTGATAGAACCAGTTGGCTGAATGCCTGATAAAATTCTTTTCATGATTAATTCCCCCTTTAAAAATAAAAAAGTCCGTCCTTAAGAAAGGACGAACTTATAAAATCCGTGGTACCACCTTTGTTCTAGAAAATTCTAGCACTAAATCTTTTAACGCAAGATTTACGGGCACTATTAATGCCACTCATAGATCCATTCATATTAGTGATTATGTTTAGCTTACACCATTTCTAAACTCGCTAGATAATCTTAAAAATATTACTAATTCTAATCATCGTGTTATGTTCTTGATTAAATAATACAATAATTATTCTTTTAATGCAACCTCTAATTCATCTAATAGATTGTTAAGACGGTTTACAACAGCCATAAATGTACCTTTGGTTGTCAAATCTATACCTGCTTTTTTAACTTGATTTACTGGGAAGTCATTACCACCAGATTGTAACAAACTTATATGTTTTTCAATATTTTTAGGATCTTCTTTTACCATCTCATATAGTTTTAGAGACGCGGCAAAACTAGTTGAGTATTGGTACACATAAAATGGTGTATTATATAAATGAGGGATATACGCCCAAACAAACTCTTTACCATTTTCTTCAGCAATGAATAATCCTTCTGGTTCAGAATTATATTTCTC
>CAYYOU010000129.1:0-3068 GCA_964473425.1 uncultured Candidatus Izemoplasmatales bacterium
TCAATCGCTTTATCTAAAACCTTTATTGAGTTTTTGATAATATTCGAATATTCATTAGTTGTTAAGCTCGAAGCTTTTCTTTTAGGATTTAACTTACTTAAAAAAAGTACTTCATCAACATATATATTTCCTAGACCAGTAAAGATATGTTGATCTAATAAACAAGTCTTTATAGCAATGCCTTTATGTTCTAGTTTTGCTTTTAGATATTTCACATTCATTTTCTCATCAGTTGGTTCAAGACCTAATTTGTGAATTGGATTTGTTGAATAAACGTCTTCAATATTTCTCAAATCCATTGTCCCAAACTTTCTTACATCATGATATCTAAGAGACCCACCATTTTTAAAATTAAACACAATATGTTCGTGCTTTTCTAATTCTTCAGATTGATCTTTTATGAAATATTTTCCTTCCATTCTTAAATGAGATATCAACGCAATATCTTCAAAGATAAAAATTAGATATTTACCATATCTCTCTATATCAATAAAAGTCTTACCAATTAATTTGTTTTTAAATTCCTGAATACTTATATCTTTAATGATTTTACCGTAATGCACATTGATACTGCTTATTGTACGCCCTAAAATCATGTTTTTTAAAGTCCTCTTGACTGTTTCTACCTCTGGTAATTCTGGCATAGGTTATTCCCCCATTTTGTTGTAATGAACGCGTGTTTCACTATATCTTAATTGTGTTTCTTTTTTACCAGATTCATATCCCAAAGCAATCATTGAAAATGGATGTTTTCCATCTTTTATATTAAGTACTTTTTCAATATAATCAATTCTCTTTTCAAGAGGATAAACACCAATCCAAACACTTCCTATTTTAAGATTTGTTGCCTCAAGTAAAATATTTTGTGTTGCGGCAGCCAAGTCTTGAACAGCTAGTAATGGAGATAACTCTGTTGGAATTATTAATGGCACTATTGCTACTTTTACATCTTTCAACATCCAAGCACCATTACTAGCTAATGATAATTTATCTAATAATTCTTTATCATCAACAACAATGAATTCCCATGGTTGTTGATTATTTGCACTTGGTGCTTGCATTGCAGCTTGAAGCATTTTAGTAATATCTTCTTTTGATATATCTTTATCTGTGAATTTTCTGATACTTTTTCTTTCTAGCAAGATATTCATTTTATACCTCCGGATTTACATGTACAACTACATGATTGATTTTCTCATTGCTATAGAGCTTTTTAGTAACATTCTCAGCAATTTCATGACCTTCTTTAACTGTTATATTTCCATCAACTCTTATATCAACCAAAGCTTGATAATATGGGCCATAAGCTATCATAACAAGACGATCTACGTTTATTACTCCAGCTACTTTTAATATATTATTTTTAAATTCTTCACGTACTTCTTTATTTACAGACTTTCCTTGCATTAATTTTATTGAGTCATAGATAATTTGCAACCCGATTCTAATAATGAATATTGCGATTATGATTGATGCTACTTTATCACCTTTTAAAAGCCAATCAATCTCAAAGAATTCTCCTACTATTACACTTATAATTCCAAAGAATACAACAATACTACTAAATACATCAGTTAAAGATTCTTTTCCTGATGCACTAATTATTTGCGAATCAAGTTCTTTTCCTTTTTTTAGTAGGTATCTTGCTAAGAACAATTTTATAACAACAACCATAACTACTATTACCAAAGTAATCAAACTTGGCACTTTTACAATATTATTAAAGTTAACAATAACATTTTTTCCTAAATTATAAGCAATTAGAATAATTGATAATCCTAAAATAAAACTTAAGACGTATTCAAATTTTCCATGACCAAGCGGATGCTCATCATCAGCAGGTTTAAGGGAATGTCTAATACCTAGTATTACAAACACATCACTAAGTAAATCACTAATACTATGAACACCATCAGCTATTAAAGCATAGCTATTAAATATTATCCCCCCAATAACCTTTATAATTATTAAGAATATGTTAACAACAAAACTTCTTATCATTATACTTTGTAATTTCATATATTCGCCACCTACTTAGTTTCGTATAAGTTTTTACCAAAAGATTTATCTACTTTTAAAGGTACATCTAACTTAATACAGTTTTCCATTGTATCTTTTACTAATTTTTCCATTTCCTCTAGTTCGTTTTTATCAACATCAAATACTAATTCATCGTGAATTTGTAGAAGTAATTTGGATTTCAGTTTACGTTTTTTCATCTCGTTGAATATTTGGATCATAGCAATTTTAATTATATCCGCAGCACTTCCTTGGATTGGTGCATTCATTGCGTTTCTTTTCCCTGATTCTCTTTGCATATACACACTGCTTTTTAACTCAGGCAAATATCTTCTGCGATTCTTTATCGTAGAAGCATAGCCAAAAGTAGTTGCATCTTTAACTACTTTATCCATATAGGTTTTAATTCCAGAGAACGTTTCATAGTATTTTTTAATAAATCTTTCAGCATCTTTTGGAGATATATTTATCTCTTCACTTAGTCCCCAAGCGCTTTGTCCGAATATTATTCCAAAGTTTACAGCCTTTGCTTGTCTTCTTTCAAGGCTTGTAATCTCTTCTTTTTCAAATATTTGTTGTGCTGTTTTTGTATGGATATCTTCGTCATTCTTAAATGATTCTATTAAGGTTTTTTCCTGAGCCATATGAGCTAAAACTCTTAGTTCAATTTGTGAATAATCACTTGCTAGTAGCATATTTCCAGTTCTTGGAATAAACACTTTTCTAATTTCTCTACCCTCTTCATATCTTATTGGTATATTTTGAAGATTCGGATCTGTGCTTGAAAGTCTACCAGTTGATGTGAAAGCTTGTCTGTAGATTGTATGAATTTTTTCATCACCTAAAATTGCACTTTCAAGTCCAACTATGTAAGTTGAATACAATTTTGAGAGTGTTCTAAATAGCATAATTTTCTCAATAATCGGATGATGATTTTTAAGTTTATTTAATATGTCTACATTTGTTGAATACCCTGTTTTTGTCTTTTTGGCAAATGGCAACTGTAATTTATCAAATAAAATTTCACCCAGTTGTTTAGGGCTCGCTAT
>CAYYOU010000129.1:3078-4193 GCA_964473425.1 uncultured Candidatus Izemoplasmatales bacterium
TTTTACATATTATTTATAAAATACAACCCACCGATTAAAAAAAAAAATTTCCCCTTTTTTTTTTGGGATCGCTATTTTTAAAACGACTCCAGCAATGTCATATATCTCAACAGTGATTTTATCAATTTTCGTTTTTACCTCTTTGTTCAAAGAATGCAGTTTTTCTCTATCCACAAGTATCCCATCATACTCCATATGTGCAAGCACACTCGCAAGTGGAAGTTCAATCTCGTTTAATAGTGATAACTGATTGTTCTTAATTAACTGCTTTAATAAGGTTTCTTTTAAAGAGTGTATTGCAAAAGCCTTCTTTGCAGCGTAAATACTATATTTTTCTAATGGAGGAATACTATACTTCACACCTTTTTGGTATATTTCTTCATAATATTCAACATTATCATATTCAAAATTACTGACAACTACTCTAAAGTCCTCTTTTGTATTATTTGGATTTAAAATGTAAGCTGCGAGTAATAAATCAAACTCAACTCCAGCTATGTCATATCCATCTTTCATTAATACCACTTTCATCATCTTAATATTATAGACATTTTTAGCGATTGACGGATCACTTAGATACATCTGCATCCCAAGAGATTGATGCAATAGATCATAAGGTATAAAAAAGTTTCCTTTTTTATTCACAATCCCAAACCCTAACGCTTCAGCTAAGTGATAATTTGGATTGAAAGTCTCTAATACAATAAATGAATCATTTAATAATATATCATCTAACTCATAAATGTCTTGAATTATCTTATACTCAAATTCAGGAGTAGTGTTATTTGATTTCTTTATATATCTTTTTATTAATGAGTGAAGTTCAAGCTCTTTAAAGAAATCCATCATTTCATCTTCATTAACGCCTATATATTCAACATCATCAAGACTTAAAACTAATTCAACATCTGTCTTTAGAGTTGCGATTTTTTTGCATAAAATAGCGTTTTCAAAGTGTTCTCTAATTCTTTCTCCAAGTTTTCCCTTTATGTTATCTTTATCTTCTAAAACTCCTTCAAGTGTAGAATACTCATTTAACAATTTCACAGCAGTCTTTTCTCCAACGCCGGGAATACCAGCTAAATTATCCGATGCGTCGCCCATTAATCCTTTTA
>CAYYOU010000130.1:0-4184 GCA_964473425.1 uncultured Candidatus Izemoplasmatales bacterium
GTCCAAGTGGATAAGGAATTAGTTTTCCTTCTTCGTTAACTCCACTAAGCATTTTCATAAAGCTACCCGCTTGCAGTGCTGCACTTAATATTTCAACAACTGTTGCATATCCATATCCTTTATAACCAGCAAGTTCTTCTCCTATTCCACCAAGTGGTGCAAGAGCTGCCTTACCTGTAGTCAAATCTTTTAATATTTCAGGACTATTTGTTTTAGGTAATCCATCATTTCCAATAACCATACCAAGAGGTGTATCTTTTCCAACTTTGGAAAAGAACTCAATCTTTCCTCTTTGGGTAATACTAGTAGCGCAATCTAATACAAATGGAAATTCTTCATCAGTCGGTATTCCAAAAGTTAAAGGATTAGTCCCAAGCATATTCTCTACTCCAAAAGTTGGAGCAATGCTAGGTCTAGCATTTGTTCCTGTTATTCCGATCATTCCAGCTTTTGATGCCATAGTTGCGTAATAGCCAGCTATTCCATAATGAGTAGAGTTTCTAACAGCTACCATACCCATTCCATATTCTTTAGCTTTTGCAATGGCTAACTCCATTGCATTTTTACTTATTACCATTCCCATTCCATTATGTCCATCAATTACTGCGGTAGTTTTTGTTTCTCTTATTATTTCATATTTAGTAACAGGATTTAATATCCCTTTATTTATTCTATCTATGTAAATAGGTTTAAATCTATTTACTCCATGTGAGTCTATCCCTCTTCTATCACTTTCTAGTAATACATCAACACAAATTTCTGAATCTTCTTTTGGAATAGCAATTTTTATAAATGCCTCTGTCATAAAATCTTTTGCGGTTTTCCATGATAAATATTGTTTCTTTGGCATGATATCACTACCTTTCATAAACATTATACTATAATAGAGTAAATTCCCATCCTCAATCCATTCACTTATTTTTCAAATAGAATTCATCATATATTGTGTTAATTGCATCATTATAATCATCATTATGAACCCCAATAATGATACTAAGTTCAGCTGATCCTTGAGCAATAATTTTAATATTAATTCCCTTATCTCCAAGTGATGCGAATAACTTACCAGCTACTCCAGGAATACTTGCCATGTTTTTTCCTACTACCGCGATTAAAGAAATACTCTCCTCAATTTGAACATCATTAACTTCAAGTATATTATGGATATCATTAAACAAATCAAAGCTACAAGCTTTTATTTGACTAGACTCTACTATTACACTAAAAGAATCTATTCCACTTGGAATATTTTCAACATTTACATTGTATCTGTAGAATATGTTTAATACGTCTCTTAATACTTTAATCTTTGAAAACACGCTTTTCTTAACTATATTAAAACTTGTATAGTCTTTTTTACCTGCAATACCTGTTACATAGCTACCATTATGTTCAAAATTACTTGAAATAATTGTTCCACTAACATCAGGTTTATTTGTGTTTTTAATTTGAATTGGAATACGTTTATTTTCTAGAGGAATAATTGTTTCTTCATGAATCACATTAGCTCCACGATATGATAATTCTCTTAATTCACGATATGTGATTTGTTTAATTGGGTCTGCATTATTAACTAATTTAGGATCTGCCACAAATAAACCGTCAACATCTGTCCAGTTTTCATAAAGACTAACATCAAGAGCATTAGAGATAATACTTCCTGTTAAGTCAGATCCACCTCTAGAGAATAATCTTACTTTATTTAGTGGTGCATTTGCATAAAATCCTGGTACTACTATTTTCCCTTTTTCTTTGAATATATTTTGAAGAGCAATATTTGTTTTATCATATTCAACTGAGCCACTATAATCCACGAAGATACAATCAAGTGAATCAACAAAAACAAAACCTAAATATTCACTCATTAACTTAGATGTGAAATATTCACCTCTACTTATCAAATAATCTTTTGATAAATTATTAGATAGTTCCCTTTTTAAATTTTTAAGTTCTAATTCAATATCTAAAGATAGTTGTAATGCTTTTTTAATTCCTAGAAATCTTTTTGTGATTTCTAGGAATAAAGATTCATAATCAATCCCTAATTCAAGATGAGTACTAAGTAATAATAACAAGTCTGTAATCTTTGAAACTCGTACATCATCTTTACCTAAAGCACTAACTACTACTACTTTGATAGAGTCATCATTTAAAACAATGTTTTTTATTTTTTCCCATTGAGCAGGATTAGATAAACTACTCCCACCAAATTTCGCGACTTTCAACATGTCATCTAACCTCCTTAGCTAAGGCAATCATTATTTGTACTGCATTACTTGCTGCACCTTTTCTGATGTTGTCAGCTACAGTATAAAACAAAATACCATTATCATTTATTTTATCTTTTCTTATTCTACCAATATAAACATCATCAGTACCCCGCGCTTCTGTAGCAACAGGATAAATAAGATTAGTAATATCATCTTTGACAACAAGACCATCTTGTTTGTCAAAAAGATGATAAATATCTTTTAAATCATAATTTTCTTTCAGTACTACATTAACACTTACTGCGTGACAATTCATGATTGGAACACGTACACAAGTAGCATTTATTTTTATATTGTTATTATGTAATATTTTTTTTGTTTCATCAATCATCTTTTGTTCTTCTTTGGTATATCCATCTTCTAAGAAAACGTCAATTTGAGGGATACAAGTTTCATTGATGTTATATTGGTAAAATGAATTTCCTTCACCAAGTCTCGTTTGTTCTAACTCCTTCATACCATTTATCCCCGAACCTGATACTGCTTGATAAGTAGTATAACTAACTGATTCAATACCATAAGTTTTTTCCAAGGTACTTAGAGGTAGCACCACTTGAATAGTAGAGCAATTAGGATTAGCAATCAGTGACTGATTGAATGCATCTTCAATGTTTACTTCTGGTACGACCAGAGGTACATTTGGATTCATTCTCCACGCACTTGAGTTATCAATTACTATTGCCCCTTCGTTAACTGCCTGCTTTGCATATTTAAGACTCGTTGCTCCACCTGCACTAAACAGCGCATAATCAGTTCCTTCAAAACATCCTTTTGTTATTCCCTCTACTACATACTCTTTTTCATTAAAAACAATAACTTTTCCTTTTGATTTACTTGAAGCAAATAACCTTAATTGATTAACCTTTATATCATATTCTTCAATAACTTTTAAGAATGTGCTCCCTACAAGCCCTGTAGCACCTACAATTGCGATATTAAACATCAATATCACCATCGATTCTTGCGTAACAAGTCATATCTTTATAAGACTCATCTAACTCAGATATTGTAAGCTCTTTAGTTACAGTAAATTTATTATTCTTCAGTACTAAATAACGATATGATATCATATCATTATTTATGGATAAATCAGTTCTTGAGAAATCATATTCTTTAAATAATCCACAATTAATCAAAACAATATCATTAACAACAGCAGACGCTGTTGGATATCTTCCTGCTCCAATACCTTGGAATGCAAGATGTTCAAAGTTTTCTCCAAAAAATTCAATATAGTTTTGCTCATAGTTGATATGTGAATAAATACTATGTTTATCTATAATTACCGGTTCCACTCTAATAGAAACTTGATTATCTAATATTCTACTTTCACCCATGAATTTAATAATTAGATTTTTATTTTTAACATGTTTTAGAAATTTTTTTGTTATTGAATCAAGTGGATTAATAAAAATACTTGATTCTTTAAAAAACTGATGATAAGAAATAGATGATAAGATATTTATTTTGCGTAACAAATCAAGTCCAGCCATATCATCATTATTACCTGTTTCTAGGTAACCATTATCAAAAGCAAGTTTTAATGATTCTTCTAGCGACATATCTTCTTCAAAGAATTTAGAAAGTACATAATTTGTAGATCCATTAATGATCCCTTTAACATTTGATATGAGATTGTTTTTTGATATCTCGTATAAAGGATCCAAAACAATAGTTCCTCCTCCAACACTTGCTTCATAACGTAAAGATACATTATTTGCATTAGCTAAATTTGTAAACTCTTCAAAATATTTCGAGATGATAGCCTTGTTAGCTGTCACTACATTTTTCTTAGCGCTTAATGCCTGTTTAATTGCAGTGTAGGCAAAATCTACTCCACCAATTAATTCAACTACCAAATCAACAGTATCATCTTGTAAGATAATATTATAATCTGTCACTACTTTTGTTTTT
>CAYYOU010000131.1:0-4123 GCA_964473425.1 uncultured Candidatus Izemoplasmatales bacterium
CCCTAATTTGCTTAAAATCAACAAAACCTCTGTTTGCACAACAGTTCCAATTAGTAATAGTAAGGGAATTCCCTTAATTAAGACGTCTATCAACGCTACATCATCTTTGAAAATAACTATAATCAAGTAGATAAATAGAGCGATATCCAACAATTTAAACAGTCGGTAAATCTGAGTAATCGTTTTGGTTTTAACCATCATCGTAAAAATAGCCAAAAGATATACATTTATAACTAATATATCAAAATTGCTCATAGCATCACTCCTTTTTTTAATTATATCACAACTCACTCTTTCAATCACATATAAAATATATAATATTTATATAATTAAGTGTAGAACAAAGCATACATTTTTTATAAAGAACTTTGACATCATTACAATTAAAAATAAAAATATGAAACATCCAAGATAAGTAAAAAAATATATTTTATTTTATTTGCCTATTTAACGGGATTTCACAGTGTTTGATAAATGTCAAGACTGTTATTATTTTTTTTATATTATATAATATATATACAATCTCATAATATTTTAGGGGGCCGAGGTTTATGAAAGAATATAGTAAAGAATTAATCCAAAAATTAAATAAAGATATAACAAGTAATTTCACTCACTTGTTCCCTATAACAGTCGATATGAAAAAGACTTTTTCAGGTGTTTCAAGACTGGTAATGTTAGATAGGTACACTCAAAAAGATTTATCGCTTGACACTCTATCTATAGGCGATTTAGTTATAACAGTAGTTAAAAATGATCCCAAATTCCCTGCAAGAGGAATTGGGAATGTTTTAGAGATAAATGGAGATTCTGTAAGAATCAAGATAGAAAAAGAATACCTTACCAATGCTGAAGATGCAGATTCTGAGGGTTGTGTAGTTAGAAAAAAGAGACTTATCGATAAACCATTAGAATTATATTTTGAACAAATAGCAAAAAGACTTGCTCATCATTTAGGTGAAGATGAAGATGAGGAAATGATTGCAAATTTCTATGAAGAAGTTTCTAGTTTAAATTTGGTTCCTGCTGGCAGAGTTCTTTTTGGAGCTGGAAGCAATACTAATGTAACATACTTCAACTGTTTTGTTATGCCTTTTATCCATGATTCACGTGGTGGAATAAGCGATCATAGAAAACAAGTTATGGAAATAATGAGTAGAGGTGGCGGAGTTGGAACAAATGGTTCTTCTTTACGCCCTAAGAATTCTTTAGCTAAAGGAGTTAACGGTAAATCAAGTGGAGCAGTAAGTTGGCTTCATGATTTATCAGAATTAACTCATCTTGTTGAACAAGGTGGTTCAAGAAGAGGTGCTCAGATGATTATGTTATCTGATTGGCATCCTGATATTGTTGAATTTATCGTTTCAAAAATGCAAAACCCAAAAATACTTCAATTTTTAATTGATACAATCAAAGAACCTTCAATTGTGGCTGCAGCAAAAGCCAAATTGAAATTTATTCCTTTAAGTGAATCAGAAATTCAAATAAATGAGTATATCTTAGAACAAGCAAATCTGTCTCCAGGAATATTTACAAAAGAAATTGTTGATTCTGCCTTTGAAAGAATAAATAAAGGTGGGCACTATGAAGTAAATAACTCTGAATTTTTAACAGGTGCAAATATTTCTGTAGCAATTACTAAAGAATTTATGGACGCAGTAGAAAGCGACTCAGATTATAATTTAAGATTTCCAGATGTTGATTCTTATAAAGGTGATGAAAAGCAATCTTATGACGATTTATGGATGCATGTTGGTGATGTAAGAGAGTGGGAAAGCCTTGGATATAAAGTTAAAACCTATCATACACTAAAAGCAAAAGAACTTTGGAATTTGATAAATATATGTGCTACATACTCAGCTGAACCAGGAATTTTCTTTATTGATAATGCTAATGAAATGACAAATGCAAAAGGATATGGCCAAAAAGTTGTATGTACAAATCCTTGTGGTGAACAACCACTTGCTCCATATTCTGTATGCAACCTAGCAGCAATAAATCTCGCTAACATGGTAAATAGAGAAGAGGCAGAGGTTGATTGGCAAAAGTTAGAAAAAACGATTAAAACGGCAATTAGAATGCAAGACAACGTAATTGATAAGACAACTTACTTCTTAGAAGAAAACGAACACCAAGCATTAGGAGAAAGACGTATTGGTCTTGGAATTATGGGTCTTCATGATTTACTTATTTGGTGTAATGTACGTTATGGATCAAAAGAAGGAAGCATTTTAGTAGATAAATTATTCCGTTTTATGGCTACAAATGCCTACGAAGCGTCAATTGATATCGCAAAAGAAAAGGGATCATTCCCATTCTTAGAAGAATATGGTAGTAGAGAAAAATTTATTGAATCAGGATATATGAAAAAATTACCAGAATACATTAGACAAAGTATTCTGAAAAATGGAATTAGAAATTCTCACTTGTTAACCATTGCCCCAACAGGATCTACTGGAACAATGGTAGGTGTTTCTACTGGACTTGAACCATATTTTGCCTTCACATATTATAGAAGTGGAAGATTAGGCAAGTTTATTGAAGTTAATGCACCAATTGTAGATGAGTACTTGAAAGCTTACCCACAATACACAAAAGAATCTTTACCTGATACTTTTGTAAGTGCTATGAAGTTAGCTCCAGAAGAACATGTAGACACTCAATGTATCATCCAAAACTGGGTTGATTCATCAATCTCTAAAACAGTAAACGCTCCTAAAGGTTATACTGTTGAAGAAGTAGAACAAGTATATATGAGATTATATACTGGTGGAGCCAAAGGCGGAACAGTATATGTTGATGGAAGTAGAGATTCTCAAGTCCTTACTTTATCTAAAGAAGACGGCGAAAAAATAAAATCTCCAAAACAAGTAGATATAGGCGAACTAGGAATAGTACTTGATGAAGAGAAAAAAGAACCAAAAGAGTCTAAAACTAAGGGTTTAAGATCCGATAGACAAGATCGTAATATCGGTGTCGAAGTTGGAGATATTTGTCCAATTTGTCTTGAAGGTACTGTTGAAAACTTAGGTGGATGCAATACTTGCACCAATTGCAATGCTCAATTAAAATGTGGATTATAAAAAAGCGCTAAATGGCGCTTTTTTTATACAATTGTGTTATGAAGTGAAATCCAATTTGTCATGTGATATAATATAAAAAGAGGTGATAATCATGTATAAAGCAATATTAGTTGGTGCTGATTTAAAAAACGAAGGCTTAATCGACTATTATATGGAAGAACTAGAAAATCTTGCAAAAGCGAGAAATGTTGAAGTATTGTATACTATAACACAATCCATACATAGAATTACACCTAGATTCTATGTTGGAAAAGGTAAAGTAGAAGAAATAAAAACTTTTGCCGCTAATTTAGATGCAGATACAATAATATTCAACAACGAGTTATCAGGATCTCAAATTAGAAATTTAGAAGCTGAAATTGGAGTAAGAGTTATCGATAGAACACTGCTAATTCTAGACATATTTGCCTCGAGAGCAAAAACAAAAGAAGCAATGATTCAAGTAGAAATAGCACAACTTCAATATATGCTACCAAGACTTGCAGGACTTGCTGAATCACTTAGTAAACAGCAAGGTGGAATTGGTTCAAGGGGTCCAGGTGAAAAGAAATTCGAACTGGATAGAAGAAGAATTGTGTCGGAAAGAACAAGACTAATCAAAGAACTAGAAGAGGTTGTAAAAGCTCGTAAAATTCAAAGAAAAAGCAGAACTAAATCAAATGTAAAACAGGTTGCAATTGTCGGTTATACCAATGCTGGTAAATCGACTCTGTTAAACGGTTTAATGAACTTTACACAAAAAGAAGTCGATAAACAAGTGTTTGTAAAAAACATGTTATTTGCTACATTAGAAACATCAACTAGAAAAATTACACTTAAAAACAATAAAGAGTTTATAGCAACTGACACTGTTGGTTTTGTATCAAATTTACCACATCATCTTGTTGAATCATTTAAATCAACTCTTGAAGAAATTACAGAAGCTGATCTTTTAATACACGTAGTTGATACAAGTAATAGTTTCTATGAAAACCAAATAGAAGTAACAAATAATACACTTGAAGATATTGGAGTAAAAGGTATTCCTATGATTTATGTCT
>CAYYOU010000132.1:0-4117 GCA_964473425.1 uncultured Candidatus Izemoplasmatales bacterium
TTAAAGGTGAATATCAAATTGGATTTCACCCTTTTAATTTAGATTAACGAATATAGAGGGATGACAATTTATAGTCACTCTTTATAAAAAAACGAATGATATAATAGTTTTTCGTCATGATATGCTAAAATAAGATATACAGAGTGACAAAAAAAGGATTGATCAACTATGAATAAAATACTTATGGCAGTGTTTGCTTCATTGATATTACTAGTAGTAGGTAGTTATTTTTATTTTAACTATCTTCAAGTGAATGAGTCACCCCTTGAAATAACTTGTGACAGAACATATTACATTTTAGATAATGAAATGCTTATTGAATGTAATGTCCCACAAGAAATTCAAACTATTTATAATGACTTTTTAGTCACTCTAGTTTTGGTTGATGATGAAGATAATATTGTCTTCACAGAGGTATTAGAGTATGGTGAAAATATAATTTTATTAGATGATTTGGAGTATCATAAAGGATACACATTGACAGTAGATGGGTATCATTCAATGGAGCTTGAATTAATTGAAGAAAATTTCTATACATTAACTTTTTCAACTATTTATGGAGATTTTATATTACCTATAGTGACTGCTTCACTAGTTGAAGTAAGTGATTTATCTGCAACATTAAGTATCAATTTAGTTGATACTTCATCAAGCGTTATCTCGATTGAGGTAGTAGTGATGGAAGGTACTAATGAAGTTGCTACATTATCTTTAGATGATTTAGAAGAATTAGATGTGACTATAACTGAATTATCTCAAGAAACCAATTATGAAATATTTGTTTCTGCTTTATTAGACGTTAGTGGTTGCCAGATTTGTTCAACAGTTAGTCAAGTTGTTGAAGTCAAAACTTTGAAAACTCCTCAAACTCCTTATGCAGTTATTTCCAATGTAAAACACAATGACAATGAGTTTGAGTTTGATTTAGTTACTTCAAATCAAGAAGCTTCAAATACTACATATTTAGTTGAGTTAATAGATGAAGAAGACAATGTTGTTGAATCTTTTGCTCCAATGACTAGTGATATCACAATTGATATTTCATCTATTGAAGAGGATGTTACACTTTTTGTAAAAGCTAATTATAGTTTCCTAGGTGTAGACTACGTTGATGAAGTTTTATCAACATATGTGATTTATGCAAATCAGTACGCTCTATATTACTCTGTGCCTACCTTGCATCTTGTAGATACTTCTGTTCCTCTCACTAGTTATGATGATTATGATGACTATCTCTTTACGTTTTATAATGCCGGGGAAACTGAATTTACTATCACCTGTTCTATCTTTATTGACTGTAGAGTTTTAAGGAATAATCCGCTATATAGTGATATAGCTTTTGAGATAGAAGGATTCATTCATCCGTTCTATGCTCCTCGAGCAATATCATATTTGACGAATGAAAATCTAATGCATATCTCAATGGAAAGAGGTTATTCGGTTTCTGATATACTGTACGTTAATCAAGAGATAGAGGTAATCCTAAATTCAATAATTGATATAGGAATGACAGATGAACAAAAGGTTAAAGCCGTCCATGACTATGTAGTAACACATTCTTTTTATGATACACAATGTTATGATAATTCCTCTGCATGTGATAATGATCATTCAGCTCTTGGAGTATTACTCGATGGTAACGCTGTATGTGAAGGATATTCTCATGCAGTAGATGTAATGTTAAGAGCATTGCGAATCCCAACATTCAGAGTAAGCTCAGATAGTCACCAGTGGAACGCTGTGCTTGTTGATGATGTATGGTATCACCTTGATGCAACTTGGGATGATCCAGTTGGGGAAATTTTCGTTAATTATATATCTTACGACTATTATTTAATTGACAAAACAACTCTTCAAACACTAGATGAAACAGAGTGGCATGATTACTTACTGAAGTATTTATATTTTATAGATTGATGTATCAAAATCAATCTAGGTAATATCTCGTATGGTCATTTCTTGGTACAATATGTCCGAAGGGATAAAAGAAAAGAGTATATATAAAGTCTCCTTTAATATGGAGAATTTTTTGTGAAAACCAAAAATGCATTCAAATATTACCACATAACTTTCTAAAAATACGCTAATACTGTTGTAATAATAAAGGTAATAATATATAATACAGTAGTATAAATCTGTGACGAAGAAGTAGTACTTAGAAACTTAGTATCTTAGAGAGGAATATACGCTGAAAGTATTCTATATTAAATCTAAGGAATTCATCTTTTAGAGGCGTTAACTTCGCACGTAATTCTTGCGTTAAAAGATATAAGAGCTAGTATTATACTAGAACTAAGGTGGTACCGCGGATATAGAGTTCGTCCTTTTATAGGACAAACTTTTTTTAATTTAAGGAGTGAATTAGATGAATGCAAATGAAAGATTAGAAGCAATAAAGAAGGAAGCAAAGGAACATATTAAAATAGTTAAGAGCCTTCATGCTCTTAACGAAGCCAAATCTAAGTACTTAGGTAAAAAAGGATCTTTTAGTGAAGTTATGAAACTGATGAGAGATTTACCTAATGAGGAAAGACCGAAATTTGGACAAGTTACGAATGAAGCAAAACAACTAATTCTATCTTATATCGAATCTCAAAGAGAATTGATTGAAGAAGAAATGGTTCATGCTCAACTTATAAATGAAAAAATAGATGTAACAATGCCAGGAAAATCATTTGAAGTTGGTAATCTTCATTTGATGACTCAAATTCAAGAAGAAATAGAAGATTTATTCATTGGAATGGGTTATGAAGTAATGGAAGGACCTGAAATTGAAATTGAGGAATACAATTTCGAAAAATTAAACCTTCCAAAAAATCATCCTGCAAGAGACATGCAAGATACTTTTTATATAACAGAAGAAACACTACTTAGAACTCATACAAGCCCAGTACAAGTACGTACAATGTTAGATAATAAGGAAAAAGGCCCAATTAAGATTATTTGCCCAGGTAAAGTATTTAGAAGAGATGATGATGACGCAACTCATAGTCATCAATTTATGCAAATAGAAGTATTAGTGGTTGATACAAATACTTCAATGTCTGACTTAAAAGGTACATTACAAATACTCGCAAAAAAATTATTTGGAGAAAAAAGAGAAATCAGATTAAGACCTTCTTACTTCCCCTTCACAGAACCTTCTGTTGAAGTTGATGTTAGTTGTCATAATTGTAACGGAAAAGGATGCAATGTATGTAAAGGAACAGGCTGGATTGAAATCCTTGGAGCAGGAATGGTAAATGATAATGTGTTAGAAGCTAGCGGGTATGATTCTAAAAAGTATCAAGGGTTCGCACTTGGTATGGGAGTAGAACGTATTGCTATGCTTAAATATGGCTTAAACGATATTCGTGCATTTTATACAAATGATGTTCGCTTTAATAAGCAGTTTAAATAATGAATAAAGATTTAGTCATCATAATTAATGGCGCAGGAACAAACGGCGCCGAACTAAAAACTCTGTACAAATCTCTTGCGAAGAATGAGAACTATTTTGTATATTATCCTGGACTTCTTCCTGGAAGTTTTACAGGAAATTATTTCCCAAAAGCAACGACATCCGACTTTATAGAATTTATCGATGAAACAATAGAAATGATTAATGAAGATTTCCATAAAGTATTCTTAATAGGATATAGTTTAGGTGCATCAACAGCAGCGATAATCGCTGCTAAAAACGAAAAAGTGAGTAAGTTAGTATTAATTGCCCCAATTATTAAAAACCCTAACTATCGTAAATTCTTGAATGGTCTAGGACATACTTTAGCCTTTAAGAAGAGTCTTACAAGAATTCAAAAAATATTCTATAAAGAGTTTATTATTAGATTTCAAAGAGTATCAAAAATACATATATTTTACTTACAGTTGTATTTACAATATACAAAAAAGTATTTAAAAATGATTAAAACTGATACTTTAATAATTGAAACTCTTAGAGATGAAATGGTTAAGAAGAAATCAATTGATATGTTAGAAAAATCAATTAATGCAAATAAAGTAATAAGATATCCTATTGATTCAAGTCATTTCTTATTATTTGATAAAGCGGTTAGAAATGAAGTTATTGAAGTAGTAACTAAATTTCTTGAGGAGGAATAAAAATGAAAGTATCATT
>CAYYOU010000133.1:0-4106 GCA_964473425.1 uncultured Candidatus Izemoplasmatales bacterium
TTGTAATGACTCATTATGTAAAAAAAAGAAAGAGTAGCTAAATTTCGCTACTCTTTTCTAATATATTAATTTAAAACACTACTTGTGTGAAATTACAGAATGAACGTAAGAATGAATACTAAAGCAAGAGCGTACATTACTTTATTAACTTCTTTCCATTTACCTTCAGCAACTTTCACGATAGGGAAGAAAATGAATCCAACTGCGATCCCTGTAGCGATTGAGAATGTTAAAATCATAAATAAGATTGTCAAGAATGCTGGAATTACTATAGCTTTATCTGTCCAATCGATTTCTTTAAGTTGTCCAACCATTAATGCTCCTACAAGTACTAATGCCATTGCAGTTACAGGGCTAAAGAACATGTCTAATGCTGGATCATATACACCATTAATAATACTTAATACTGGATATGCAAATATAGAAATTATGAATAATAACGCAACAACAACACTGCTTAATCCAGTTCTTGCACCTTGTTCGATTCCTGTTGTAGATTCAACATATGAAGTTACATTAGAAGTACCTAAGATAGCTCCAGTCATTGTACCAATTGAGTCAGCTATTAAAGCAGCTCCAGATCCAACTATTTCGCCTTCTTCATCAATTAATCCTGCTTGATTTCCGACTGCCATTAAAGTACCCGCAGTATCGAAGAAATCAACGAATAATAATGTGAAGATAATAGTAAAGACTTCTGGATGTTGGAATAATTCACCAAATCCTGTAAATGCTTGTCCTACTGTATTACCAACGTCAGTAAACATTCCTGATAAAGCAAATGTTCCATCGTTTGCAAATGCAGGCATCAAATCAACACCAAATAGTCCTAATAATACACCAACTATAGCTGTTGCTACAATTGAAATTATTAAAGCGAATCTATTTCCCATTGCATGTAATATAAATACTAATATGATACCAAAGACAGCTAAAAGTACTGCAGGGTGTCCGAAGTCACCTAATCCAACAAAAGTAGCTGGGTTAGCAACGATGATTCCTGCGTTTTTCAATCCGATAAACGCGATGAAGAACCCGATTCCCGCACCAACAGCAAATTTAACTCCCTGTGGTATTGAGCTAATGATAATTTTTCTTAATCCGGAAATAGATATTATAAAGAATAATATCCCTGAAACTAGTACGGCAGTAAGTGCAGCTTGCCACGATAACCCGTACCCAAATAGTACTAAAGTAAACGTGAAAAATGCATTTAATCCCATTCCTGGAGCTAAGGCAACTGGCAAATTAGCTAAAAATCCCATTACCAATGTTGCGATTGCAGCAGCAATAGCAGTTGCAAAGAATACTCCTCCAAGAGGGACTCCTGCGCTAGCTAGCATAAACGAGTTAACTGGCAAAATATACGCCATTGCTAAGAAAGTTGTAACCCCAGCAATAATTTCAGTATTGAAAGTTGTACCACGTTCTTCTAGCTTAAAGTAAGTTTTAATCCATTCCATTAAAAAAATCCTCCATTTTCATATTTTTGTTCTTAGTTAGTAAAAATAGCTTCAAAAAAAGGAGAATAATCTCTAAAAATCACAATACTATAGTCCCGCTGTTTACGGCTACGGGGTAGAGACAGTCGAACCTTATTTTCGAAAATATATAATACTAACTAGTTACAATTTTATCAAAACATATGAATGAAATCAACATAAACTCTAAATTACGTTTATAAAGAATACAATTAAGAAAGCCTTTTCATAATTATTTTTTCATTCAAATAATAAATTAACCCTAGCGATAGTGAAAATAACACAAGAATTATTGATGCGCTAACTAACCAAAAATTAATGGGTAGTAAAATAATCAAAACATCTGTACTGTAAAGTATCCAATCATCATTTGTAAATAAAAGCTGATGGAAAGCCGTGAATGCTTTATTAAAATCGATTATAAAGAAAGTTCCTAAAAACAAAGTAAAAGCCATAGGAGCCAGATACAGGTTTTTAAATGTTTTATAAAACTCTTCTTTGTTTTTCTTATATATTATATATGAAAGACCAACCCCTAAAATAAGGGATAAACCAGCAGCTATTCTTAAAGATGTATATAAATTTTTAACATCTACCATGTGATCAATTTCAGTTTGTCTCATCATTATAGTATCATCTAACTCATCAACACCAAAATCTAAATTATCATATCTATAATTAAGATATCCAGCGATTCTATCAATAGCATAATCATGATCGAAAACCACATCATCATGAGAAGCATACAACCCTTTAGAAACTAGTAAATAAGATTTAGTAGTAAGTATTGACGCAAAGAGAATCAACAAAAAGAATGGTATAAAAGCGCTAATTAATAATCTATATATTTTCATTGTTATTTCTCCTTTCAAATTATTAAAAACCAAACAAATGTTTGGTTTTTATATCCCAACTCTGTTAAATATTTCATCAACATTTCTTAAAAAATATTCTACTTTAAATAATTCATCAAGCTCAATATTAGTTATTTGTTTACTTATGATTGAATCTTGCAATAAAAGACCTTTAAAGTCTATACCATTGTTAAATGAAATCATAGCTAATGATTGAACTTTATCGTAGGCAATTTCACGGGATAATCCCTTATCTATAAGCTTTGTTAAAACTCTTTGTGAAAAGACAGCTCCGTTTGTTAAGTATATATTTTTTAACATTTTCTCTTCAAAAACTGTTAAATTTAATAAGACTTTTCCATATCTATTTAACATATAATCTAATAATATAATAGCATCAGGCATGATGATTCTTTCAGCTGATGAATGAGAAATATCTCTTTCATGCCATAATGGTATATTCTCATAAGAACTAACCATATACCCTCTTAAAACTCTAGCACACCCACTCATATTCTCTGATGCAATTGGATTTCTCTTGTGAGGCATTGCACTAGATCCTTTTTGGCCTTTGTTAAAATGTTCTTCAACTTCTCTAACTTCAGTTCTTTGAAGATGTCTTATTTCAATTGCTATTTTTTCAATAGAAGCTCCTATTAAAGCTATTTCAGACATATATGCTGCATGTCTATCTCTTTGAAGTACTTGTGTAGATATTTTTGCTGAGTTAATTTCTAAACTTTTACAAACAAAATCTTGTACTTCTGGAGGGGTATTAGCAAAATTACCAACAGCTCCACTTATTTTTCCAACTTCTATTTCTTTTCTTATTTTTTTAAATCGTTCAATATGACGATTAAACTCATCATACCAAAGTGCCCATTTAAGTCCAAAAGAAGTAACTTCTGCATGAACACCATGTGTTCTTCCTATACAAGGTGTATTTTTAAATTTTAAAGCTTGAATTTTCAGAACTTCTAGAAAATGATTTAAGTTCTCAAATAAAATATCATTAGCTTGTTTATAGATATATCCGTTTGCTGTATCAACAACATCTGTCGAAGTAAGTCCGTAGTGCACCCATTTTTTTTCTTCCCCTAAATATTCACTAATATTCCTTGTAAAAGCTACTACATCGTGTTTTGTTTCTTCTTCAATTTCTCTAATACGTTCTAGGCTAAATTTAGCGTTTTCCTGTATTTTTTTAAGATCTTGATCAGAAACAATTCCTAGCTTATTCCATGCTCCCAAACTAAACAATTCAACCTTTAACATAGCGTTGAATTTAGATTTATCTGTGAACAATTTATTCATTATTTCTCTTCGATAACGCTCAATCATTTTTCCATACTTTTTCTAAAACACTCAATTGTGTTTTGTAGTAGTGAAGTTATTGTCATAGGACCAACTCCACCTGGAACTGGAGTAATGAAAGAAGCAATATCTTTAAGATCATCAAAATCACAATCTCCAACAAGTTTTCCATCTATTCTGTTTACACCAACATCAACAATAACTGCGCCTTTTTTAACCATGTCTTTTGTAACAGTATGTGCTCTACCAACTGCAGCAACTATTATGTCTGCTTGCAGGCACTTTTCCTTAAGATTTTGTGTTCTTGAATGTGCAATTGTAATTGTAGCATGTTCAGCCATAAGTAGCATAGCAACAGGTTTTCCCACTAAGTTACTTCTACCAATTATAAGAGCATCTTTACCTTTTAATGCTATGTTCTTACTTTTTAACATTGTCATAATACCCATTGGTGTTG